>JAOPZO010000104.1 GCA_025964065.1 Solirubrobacterales bacterium
ACGCCCGCGTAGACGCCCGACGCGATCGCGTCGTGCGTGACGCGCGCGGGCGCGGCGCCCGGGCCGCTCGCGCCGAAGGCCCGGCGCGCGATGGCGCGGTGCAGCTCCTCGATGCGGGCCGTGCCGCCGGAGACCGCCTCGCCGGCGACCGCCCCCAGCGCCTGCCCCTCGTCGCGTCGCATGCGCAGGACTATGCCTCAGCCCGGCCGCGGTGACAGCCGGCGAGCGTGCGACCGGTCACGCGGGCTGAGGAGCTGCAGCTACGCGGCGCGGGCGATCGCGCCGGGGGGTACGACCTCGACGGTCTGCAGCGACCTGTCGAGGCGGAGCGTGAGGTGCTCGCCGTCGGGACTGCGGACCTCGGCGGTCCACCGGTCCGGAGAACCGAGATCGGGCCGCAGCGCGACGAGCGTGCCGGAGACGGCGTTGAGGGCGGTGTCCTCGAGCATGCGGCGGGTGCGGGCGAGCTCGATGCGGGGGTTGGCGGGCACGGTGTGGGTGGTCATGGCGGGCACTCTCACAGCGCCGGCTCAACATCCGCTGAGATCGGACTCAAGCGCAGCTAAGGATCGGGGGCCGAGGGTAGGAGAGGGGTTCCCAGCCCCCTCAGGAGGTCCCCGTGCTCATCGGAGCCGTCATCGTCGTCTGCATCGTCCTGCTCGTCCTCGCGTTCGTCTTCCCCCGCCTGTCCCGGCACCCGCAGCGGGGCGCCCAGCGCACCTTCGGCATGGGTGGCCGGGCCGCCGGCAAGGCCCCGGGCAAGCTCGGCACCTGGCTGTCCAAGCCGTTCCACTCCTCCTCGAAGGCGGCCGGCAAGTCCGCGAACGCCGGGCGCAAGGGCCGCGGGAAGCTCCCGCTCTAGTCCTGACCCGCGGCGGGTAGGGAGGGCCCATGCCCGCCGCCGAGGTCCACGAGCACGCCGCCGGTCTCACCTGGACGGAGGCGAACGCGATGGCGCGCTCGTGGCATGCGCTGCGGGCCGACGGCCGCGTCTGGCTCGTCGACCCCGTCGACGCGCCGGGGGTGGCCGATCGCGCCGCGGCGCTCGGCCCGATCGCGGGCGTCCTGCAGCTCCTGGATCGCCACGAGCGAGACGGCGCCGGACTCGCCGCGCGCTTCGAGGTCCCCCTCCACCGGCTTCCGGCCGCGCTGCCGGGCACGCCGTTCGAGGCCTTCAAGGTCGTCGACAAGCCCAAGTGGCGTGAAGTCGGCCTCTGGTGGGCCGCGACGCGCACGCTCGTCGTCCCGGAGACCGTCGGGACCGGCCCGGCCTTCGCGGTCGGCGACGGACCCGTCGGCGTGCACCCCATGCTGCGGCTGTTCGGCGCGGGCCGGCTGCGGCGCTGGGAGCCCGAGCTGCTGCTCGTGGGCCACGGGCCGCCCGCCACGGGCGCCCGCGAGCCGCTGCGCGTGGCGCTCGACCGCTCGCGCGGCGACGTGCCCAAGCTGCTGCGGAAGCTCCCGGCGCTCGTCCGGAGCTGATGGCCCGCGAGGTCGAGCACACCCCGGACGGCCACGACGTCGTCATCGACGGCCGCCGCTGGCGTGCGACGGACCCCGGCCTGCCCGAGGAACGTCGGCAGGAGCTCGTCAACGAGCTGATGGCCGCACGCCGTGCCGTGGGCGCCGCCAAGCGCGCGGAGGACCTCGAGGCCGAGAAGGCCGCGCGCGCACGGGTGCACGCCGCGAAGGTCGGGCTCGGCGAGCGCGGCCCGAAGTGGTGGGAGCGCCCGGGCGCCTCCGGGTAGCTTCGGGGTCCGTGCCCTTCCGTCGCCTGCTCCTCCTCCTGCTGCCCGCCTGCGCGCTCGCCCTCGGCGGATGCGGCGACGCCGACCTCGGCGCGCGCGCCGAGGAGGAGGTCCGCGAGCGCGCGGACCGGATCCGCACGGACGTCGAGCGGCGCGCGGACGCGGTCGGGGACGACCTGCGCGCGCGGCGCGACCGCATCATCGCGCGGGTCGAGGAGGTCCTGGGCGACCTCGAGCAGATCATCCCCGCGGCGCCCGTCACCCGGCCCGAGGTGCAGCGGCGCGCGGGGGAGCAGGACATCGAGGAGTTCCTGACCGAGGTCATCACCGACGTGGACTCCTACTGGACCCGGACGCTCGAGGCGGGCGGCCGGCCCGAGCCGCGCGTGCAGTACGTCTTCGTGGACGAGGGGACCGTGCAGCGCACGGCGTGCGGCACGCCGGCCGACGACCGCGCCGCGTTCTACTGCCCGGGCGACGACACGATCTACATCGCCCAGCGCTTCGCCGCCGACCTCTACGAGGGCGTCGCGCAGGACCTGCCGGGCGGCGGCGGACAGGCCGCGGGGAGCTTCGGGGTCGCCTACGTCGTCGCGCACGAGTACGCGCACAACCTGCAGAACGAGCTCGGGGTCTTCGAGATCGGGCGTTCGAACTCGGCGAAGCCGTTCGAGCTGCAGGCCGACTGCCTTGCGGGCAGCTGGGGCAACTCGGCGTTCGCGCAGGGCGGCCTGACGGAGGAGGACATCCGCCAGGCCATCGGGACCGTGCAGTCCGTCGGCGACTTCGACGTCGACAACGAGCAGCACCACGGCACGCCGGCGGAGCGCCGCGACGCCTGGCTCACGGGCTTCCGCAGCGGCGACCCGTCCCGCTGCACGACGTTCGTGCAGGCGCTGTAGCTCTCGCCGGTGCGGCCGGCCGCGAGCGGATCGGCCGTCACCGTCGCCCGGGCTGGTGCGTGGCACGCTCCGCAGAGGGGTCGTTCGTGCCGTGCCCGGGCGGCGGATCTCATGCGAGACCACGCCCATGCGCTCTCGCGGCGCCGTCGGGCGCGCGCGTGCCGCCCTGCTCAGACCTTCGTCAGCTCGCGCTCGGCGCCGACGAGCTTCGCCTGCTGGCGCTCCGGCGCGATGCGCACGACGTCCCAGGCCAGGCCGAGCTTCTCGAGGCCGCGGATGAACGCGGCGGAGGGGTCGACCTCGTACCACTTGAGGCCGTGCTCGGCCGAGCGCGGGAACGCGTGGTGGTTGTGGTGCCAGGACTCGCCGAGCGACGGGAGCGCGAGCCAGGCGACGTTCGTGGACTTGTCCTCGACGTCGAAGCGGCGGCTGCCGAAGAAGTGGCAGATCGAGTTGACCGACCAGGTGACGTGGTGCACGAGGAAGATGCGCACGAGGCCGCCCCAGATGTAGCCGCGGATCGCGCCCTCGACCGTGAAGCCGTGCAGCACGTAGCCCAGGACGGTCGGGATGAGCAGCGAGGCGAGGACCATGAGCGGGAAGCGCCTGCCGATCCAGCGCATCTTCGGGTCCTCGTAGAGGTCCTTCGCGTAGCGCTTCCAGTCCGCCTGGCCCTGCGTCTTGGTGAGCCAGCCCGTGTGCGCGTGCCAGAGGCCGCGGAGGCCCTCGCCGCCGCCGACGTGCGGGGAGTGCGGGTCGCCCTCCTGGTCCGTGTGCGCGTGGTGCTTGCGGTGGTCGGCGACCCAGTCGAGCACGGAGCCCTGGACGGAGAGCGAGCCGGCGACCGCGAAGGTGTACTTGAGCCACCCCTTGGTCTGGAACGACTTGTGGGTGAGCATCCGGTGGAAGCCCACGGTGATGCCGCCCGCGGTCACGAGGTACATGAGCGCGAAGATCGCGAGGTCGATCCCGTCGACCCAGGAGTTCCAGAGCAGGACGACGGCGAGCAGCACCCCGATGAAGGGGACGATCACCCCCGCGAGGTTGGCGTAGCGTTCGGCGCGCGACATGCTTTGAGCTTGGCAGCCAGAAACGGAAGGTGCTTGTGGCAAGAACGGGACTCGCGGGCTCCGGAACTAGAGCTTCATGACAAAGAAGCTCAGTCGGTGAGCAGCCCGCGATCCAATGCGTAGCGCACGAGCTCGGCCCGGGTGCTCAGGCGGAGCTTCTGCTGGATGTGCGCGCGGTGGGACTCCACCGTGCGGGTGGAGAGGAAGAGCTGGGCGCCGATCTCCGCGTTCGTGTGGCCCAGGGCGATGAGGCGGAGCACCTCGAGCTCGCGCGGGCTGAGGTCGTCGGGGGGCCCGTCCGCGGCCGCGGGTGCCGCGGCGAGCTGCGCGCCGAGGCGCGGGTTGAGGTAGGTCCCGCCCGCGGCGGCGACCCGGACGGCTTCCACGAGCTCGGTGTCGGCGGCCTCCTTCAGCACGTAGCCCACGGCGCCGGAGCGGAGTGCCTCGCGCGCGAACTGCGGGTCCTCCTGCATCGTGAGGATGACCACGCGGGTCCCCGGCGAGCGGGCGGCGAGCTCCGGCAGCGCCGCGAGGCTCGAGGTCGCCGCTCCCGGCATGTTCAAGTCGAGCACGAGCACCGACGGCCGGTGCGCGCCCGTGCGCTGGACGGCCCCGGGGACGTCCCCGGCCTCGGCCACCACGCGCATGCCCTCCTCGGCGTCCAGGAGCATCCGCAGCCCGGCGCGGACGACCGCGTGGTCGTCGGCGAGGACGATGGTGATCTCGGGCGCCATGGGGCGGATGCTACGGCCGGGGGATGCGGGCGACTACGGACCGGGTCCGCGGGGGGCTGCCGTCGTCAGCGCGCCCGCCCGGGGCGATCATCGCGACATGAGCCTGATCGACAGAACCCCGGGCGGCTTCATCACCGTCGCCAACATCGTCCTCTTCGGCGTCGTCGCCCTCGAGGCCTGGATGCTCACGACCGGGAGCGCCCTCGCGATGTACGCCACGCTCGCGCTCGTCGTGGCGGTCGCCGGCGCCCTCTGCGTCTGGATGTCCTCGCTGCTCGGCCCGGAGGACCACCCGGAGGAGGTCGCGCCCGTGCCCGCCCGCACCGAGGCCGTCCGCGGGCCGTTCCGCCGCGTCGCCACCGTCGGCTCCCGCCGGCGCGTCCGCGGCGGCGCCGTCCGCGTGGGTGCCCGCCATGCCTGAGCCCGGGGCGACGACCCGCATCGGCGACGGCGCGGTCGCCTTCGCCCGCATGTCGGGATCGAGCATCGCCGGCCCCGACGCCGCCGCCTGGGTCACCGACTTCCTCAACGCGGCGTACTACCGCCGCACGACCGAGGGGCGCGATGTCGACGACCTCCGGCTCGCGTTCGCCGTCCTCACGACGTACTGGGCGCGAGAGGCGGTCGGGCGCCGGCTGCACCTCGTCGACCTCCCGGCCTTCCACCGCGCGTTCGGTGCCGCCCGCTTCCGCGGCGACGGCGGCGCCCGGGGCACGCTGGACCGCGCCGCGCTCCTCGCGGGCGCCTCGACGCTCCTCGGGCCCTGGTTCCCCGAGGCGTACGCGGACCGCGCCCGGCGGGGCTGGGGCATCGTCTTCAAGACGCCGGAGGAGCGGGCCGCGCACGACCCGGGTCGCCGCCTCGCGCTCGCCCGTCTCGGCGCGCCGACCCCCGGGCAGGCGCCGCGCGAGGAGCAGACGTGGCACACCTACCCGCCCGTGCGGGTGCCCTCCTCGGCCGCCGTCGTCGACCAGCTCACCCGCCCCGAGACGTGGCCCGACCACGCGAGCGAGCTCGGCCGCTTCACGCCGCTGCGGCCCGGCGGGCTCCTCGGCCAGACCTTCGAGATCGAGGTGGCGGCCGGCGCCGACGCGGGGCGCCCCGTCTTCACCCGCGGCTACGTGACGATCACGGCGCTGGTGACCCAGGACGACCCGGCCGCCCTCGCGGCGTGGCTCGACGAGGTCCAGGACGGGCTCGCGCGCTACGGCGAGGACGAGCCGCCCGCGCTCCCCTACGGCGCCGACCTGCTCGTCGGCTTCGACCTCACGACGCACGAGGGCCACTTCATGGGCCGCGGCCACAACCGGCTGCTGCTCTTCGAGCACGACGGCGAGGCGTTCGTCCGGGCCGTCGGCACGTGGGACCCGATGCCGTGGCACCTGGAGCAGGCCTACCGGGTCGCGGGCCGGGACGCGCAGCGCGCGTTCTGGGGGCAGGGCGGCCGGCCCGAGCAGAGCATGCTCCACCAGCTGGCACGCAACGTCGAAGGGATCGCGGTCGAGCACTGAGGGCGCCCGCCGGGCAGACTGCCCGTGTGCCCTCAGACGCCGCGGCGATCCTGGAGCCCGAGCGGCTGCGCCGCCTCATCGAGGTGGGCCGCGGCCTGCTCGGCGAGCTCCGGGTCGAGGCCGTGCTCGAGCGGGTGCTCCAGACCGCGCGCGAGCTCACCGGCGCGCAGTACGCCGCGGTCGGCGTCCTCGACGAGGACCGCCAGCAGCTCTCCCGCTTCATCACCGCCGGGATCGACGAGGACGCGCGGCGGACCATCGGCAGCCTCCCGCATGGTCGCGGCGTCCTCGGCGTGCTCATCAAGGAGCCGCACCCGCTGCGCCTCCACGACGTCGCCGCGCACCCCCGCTCCTACGGCTTTCCGGCCGGGCACCCGCCCATGGCGACCTTCCTCGGCGTTCCCGTCCGGGTGCGGGGCCGGGCCTGGGGCAACCTGTACCTCACCGAGAAGGCGGGGGGCGGGGACTTCGACGAGGCCGACGAGGCGTCCGTCGTCGTGCTCGCCGACTGGGCCGCGCTCGCGATCGAGAACGCCCGCCTGTACGAGGCGCTCGACGCGCGCAACGGCGAGCTCGAGCGCGCGGTGCGCGGCTTCGAGGCGACCGCGACGATCGCCGAGGCGGTGGGCGGCGAGGCCGACGTCGACCGCGTCCTGGAGCTCGTGGTCAAGCGTGCGCGGGCGCTCATCGAGGCGCGGAGCGTCCTGGTCCTGCTCGTGGAGGGGGAGGAGCTGCTCGTGGCCGCCGCGGCGGGGCAGGTGGGGCCGGCGGCCGAGCGGGTGCCGCTCGCGGGGACCCGCATGGCCGAGGTGCTCCAGGAGCGGCTCCCCGTCCGGGTCGCCGACGTGGCGGGGGACGCGCGGCTCGACGCGGGCGCCCTCGGCGTGGCGGACGCCGCCGCGGCGCTCCTGGTGCCGCTGACCTACCGCGGCCGCGCGCTCGGGGTGCTCTGT
>JAOPZO010000105.1 GCA_025964065.1 Solirubrobacterales bacterium
GTACTCGTGCATGTTCAGCACGCCGTCGGTGACCGAGCCGACCAGGCAGCCCACCGCGATCTTCGCGTCGAGGCCCAGCCGGCCGAAGCGCTTGCGCGGGAGGTAGAACGCGAACGCGAAGAGCGCGACCATCTCCAGGAAGCTCAGCCCCTCCTCGATGCGCAGCACCACGAGGTTCCACGTCGGGACCACGTCCGGGCCGAGGATCGGCGCCGGACGGAACTCCGTGCTCGAGAGGATCCAGCGCCCCCAGATCGACAGCGCGAGCGCGACGAGGAACGCGCCCAGGATCGCCCAGAGCGCCACGTATCCGCCACGGTCGCCGCGAGCCGCCCGGTCGAGCGCGAGCTGGTCCGGGACGATCCCGACGCCGACGCCACCCCCCGCCCCCGGGGTGCCGTGGGCGGGGGAAGCGGGAGGGGACTGCGGGGTCAGCGTGGCCATGGCACGACCGTACGGTTCCTCGACCGCCATGTCCAGACAGGCTGTCCAAGGGCGCCGGGTGCCATCGCACCCCAGACGTTCCTCGCGATCGACGCCGCGAAGACGGCGTCCGGGACCTCGGCCGCGCACGCGACGTGCTGTGGATCGCCAACGTCCGTCCGGCGGACGGACGGCGCCGGATCGATCAGGCGTCCATCCCGAGCGGCCCCTGCGAGTCGCCCGAGAGGAACTGCTGGATGAAGGGCTCGTCCGACGTGAGGAGCTCCTCCGTCATGCCGGCGGCGAGCAGCTTGCCGCGCCACAGGACCGCCATGTAGTCGGCGATGCGCTTCGCGAGCGCGATGTTGTGGGTGACGACGACCATCGTCCCGCCGTAGGCTGCGTGCTGCTCGACGAGGACGTCGCCCAGGAGCGCGGTGCGCACCGGGTCGAGCCCCGAGTCCGGCTCGTCGCAGAGGATGATGCTCGGGTTCAGCACGAGCGCGCGCGCGAGGCCTGCACGCTTGCGCATGCCGCCCGAGAGCTCGCCGGGCATGCGCGAGATCGCGTAGAGCATGCCGACGCTGTCGAGCCGGTCCTCGACGACCTCGCGGATCTCGCGCTCGTTCAGGTCGGTGTGCTGGCGCAGCGGGAACGCGACGTTGTCGTAGACGTCCATGGCGCTGAAGAGCGCGCCGTCCTGGAACATCACGCCGATGCCGCGACGCAGGCCCAGTACCTCGCTGCGACTCATGTCGTTCAGCGAGCGCCCCCGGATGAGGACGTCGCCCGCGTCGGCCTGCATCACGCCGATGACGTGCTGCAGCAGGACGCTCTTGCCGGTGCCCGACGGGCCGAGGACGACGGTGATCGTCCCTTCCGGGATGCCGAGGTCGAGCCCGCGGAGCACGGGGTTCGAGCCGAAGGCCTTGTGGAGGCCGCGGGTCTCGATCGCGAGCAGGTCGGAGGTGACGGCGGCGCCGATCGCCCCCTCGCCACGGGCGTGCTCGCCGTCCCCGTGGAAGCCCGCGTCCTCCGCGAGCGCGCCGCGGATGATCGGCTCGACCTCGAGGTAGCGGCGCACGGGACCCGTGTGGCGGACATCCCCGGCGAGGATCGCCCCGACGAGCGACAGCGCCCCCGTCGCGGCCTCGTCGGCCTGCTCCGGGGTGACGAACACCTCGATCTCCGACGGCTCGAGGTCGACGACCTCGCACGGCCGGCGGTCCAGGCGCATCGTGAAGGAGCGCTCCGGCCGGCCCTCGACGGTCATCGCGACGGTCGTCGGCACGTGCACGAGCCGCTGGATCGACGGGCGATCCGAGGTGAAGGCACGGTGGTGGGCCTGACGGAGGTCGAGGGTCATGGTGCTCGCGGCGCCGGGGTGCGGCGCGCGGACGGCACCATGGCGGGGGTCTTCGTCGAACACGGTGTTCGACGTTACAGCGGTTCATGGTGCGGGTCAATCCAGACCGTACACCATGTTTAAACGTCTTGTACGAACACGTCCTCCGCGGACGTGCGACGCTTGCCGCCGCCTGCGTACGGCGGACCTGCTGCCCACCCTCGTCCGGCTGCGTTCCGCGACGAGCTGGACGACCTCCTCACGGTCGCGGCGCAGCTCGCGCCCGCGGCCTGCGGCTTCACCGCGCGGTCGTGGCGTCGCTCAGGGACGGGCGCGCCGGGAGCGTGCGCGCCTCCCCGGGGCGGCCGGGCTCGCGTGCGCGCTCGCGGGCACGACCCTGGTCCCGCCCCGGACGGAGGAGGAGGAGCTCGCGCCCGTGGCGGGCCTGCCCGACGAGCCACCGTGCGAGCTCGCGGAACGGTTCGGGCTGACCCATCACGACTGGGCCTGGGTCGGCGACGGGCCCGGGCGGATCGCCCTCCTGCCGGTGGACCGCGCAGGCCGCGGGGTCGGGCCCGGGGACGTCGCCGCGACGCCGACCGTCTCGCCGGAGACGGTCAAGTCCCACGTCGCCAGCATCCTCAAGCGCCTCGGCGTGACGAACCGCGTCGAGGCGGCGCGGGCCCTGATGGCATCCGCCGATGATCGTCGAACCCCCTGGACACCGTAGCCAGACACACTGTACGTTCACGCGATGACCGCTCCAGTCGTCGATCAGCTCAGCGCCTTTCTCATCGCCGGGCGCGTCACCGCCGTCACTCCCGAGGACGCCCGCGACGAGACGGGCGCACGCACGCCCGCCCAGGGCATCCAGGACGGCGTCGACGCGGAGGAGCTCGGCTTCCACCGCGTGTTCCTCTCCGAGCGCTGGAACCTGAAGGAGGCGGCCGTCCTCCTCGGCGCCGTCGGCGCACGGACCTCGCGCATCG
>JAOPZO010000136.1 GCA_025964065.1 Solirubrobacterales bacterium
CGCGAGCACCACCTCGCCCTCCGCGCCGCCGCCCGGCGTCTGCACGTGCAGCTCGACCGCACCGAACAGCCGCTGCACCGGGCCCTGCACGGTGTCGAGCGCCTGGATGCGCGTGACGGGGACGACCGTGTCGTGCGGGGAGAGGACGCCGCGCCGGAAGCGCAGCGCCCCGTCCGCCAGCGCGTACGTCGTGGAGCGCCAGCGCGCGACCCCGGCCGCGAGCGAGAAGAGCGCGCCGGCGGCCGCGAAGGCGGCGGCCCGCCCCGGCCCGCCGCCGCTTCCCCCCACGACCACCGCGGCCAGCAGGGGGAACGCGACGCCGCGCAGCGCGAGCACCGCGTGGGTGACCGCCGCGGCCGGGTGCAGGTGCCGCGGCTCCGCGAACGCCGCGGCGAGCTCGGGGTCCGGCGCCTCAGAGGTCATCGGGGGTGCGTGCGAGGTCCGCGATGCGGTCGCGGACCTCGACCGCGTCCGCCTCGGGCAGCATCGGGATCGTCGTCTCCCCGGCCGCCGTGTGGACCACGACGTCCGCGGTGCCCGAGCGCTGCTGCAGGACCGTCCGTCGCACGTCGACGTGCTGCACCCGGGCCATCGGGACGATCGTGCGCACCTCGGTCACCGCGCCGTGCCGGAGGTCGACCTCCTCGGCCCGGACCTCCCAGCGCCAGCGCCGGGCGCGCAGCCGCGGCGCGACCACCGCGCCGGCGAGCGCCACGAGGACGGCGGCGGCGATGCCGAGCACGCGGAGTGCGTCGGGAAGCTCGTCGATGGCGCCGAGCACGAGCGGCGTGGCGACGAGGAGGGGGACCGCCCAGGCCAGCGCGCCCAGGGTCCACAGTCCGGCGGCGTGCCGGGAGAGCCGCCGCGACGGGGCGGGCCGCGGCGCGGGGCTGTCGTCCCTCAGCGCGGCGGGCGCCGGCGCCGCGGGGTGCGGGGCTCCTTCGGCGGGTTCTTCGGCGCGAACTTCGCCTTCTCCTCGTCCGTCATCTGGCGCACGGTGAGCGTTCCCTCGTCGATCTGCTCCTTCATCGACTCGAGCTTCTCCTCGCGCTTGGCCTGCTCGCGTTGGGCCGGCGTGCTCATCGGTTCTCCTCTACCCCGCTCAGGGGCGTGTCATTCGTCAGCGCACCTTCTTGCCGCAGGATCCGCCTGAGTATCGCGATGGACGAGGCGTAGGTCGAATCCATGCCGTAGTAGCTCAACCCACGCGCCCCGAGCGTGCGGGCCTGCGTGTACGGCGTGTCGGAGGCGTAGTGGATGATCCCGAAGTCCACGGGGAGCTTCGAGAAGTTCACCTGCTCCCCCACGGGGTAGCGCTCCGGGTCGGTCAACTCGTAGATCGCATTGCAGTAGGGGCCGGCCTCCATCTCCACAACCGTGAAGGCCTCCCGGTAGTAGCGGTCGAGGTAGCCCCGGTTCTGCAGGAACGTCGACTTCACGGTCACGGCGCGCTGGTTGTCGAGGCCCGAGCCGAAGCGCAGGTACGGCGTGATGTCCTCGATGCCGAAGGCGTTGTCGAGCCAGTACGTCGTCTGGGAGTGCTCGTCGAAGACGACGTTCGAGAGCAGGACGTCGCCCACGTCCGCGTTGAGCGTCGCGGCCTTGCCGAGGACGTAGACGCCGCGGAGCGTGTCCCGGTCCTGCGTGACCTCGCGGAGGATGTTGTACGCCGCGACCCCGAGCGGGTAGTCGACGTTGACGATGACCGCCTCGCTCCGGGCGAGCGCGGCGGCGTCGACCTCGCCGAGCCGCGCGTCGAAGTGGGTCGGGTCGAGCTTCGCCAGCGGCAGGACCTGGGCGGAGACGCGGAGCGCGGTGCGCGAGCTCAGGTGCGTGATGCCGACGGCCTGCTCGGCCTGCCGTCGCACGTGGTCCTCGGCGCCCGCGGCGTAGAAGTCCTTCACCGCGAAGTAGAGGAAGTTCTCCCACGAGCCCTGCGAGGCACCCGAGCGGAACATCGCGAGCTCTGCCCTCAGGTCGGTCGGCCCCTCGCGGTCGACCCAGGCGACGATCTGCTCCTCCTGCTGCTGGGCATCGCCGCTCACGAGGTTCACGAGCGAGTGCGTGTTGCTCGAGACGACGTACATGGGCGCGTCGCGCAGGCGCTCCTGCTCGAGCCGGGCGCGGACGGGCGCCCACCAGCGGCGGGTCATCCGGGCGTAGCCGACCTGGGAGCCGCCGAGCATCCGGACCCGCAGGGAGAGTCCCCGCTCCGCGACGAGCCCGAGGCGCGCGGCGTACGAGGTGCCCCACACCTCCTGGAGGCGCGTCCAGTCGTCCTCGGCGCCACCCAGGACGCGGGCGCACTCCTCCGCGCCGGGCAGGCCCTGGGCGCGCGGCCAGCCCACGCCGCGCAGCCGGCGCCGCAGCTTGTTCCACTCGATCTGGTACGCGACGAGGGTCGGGATGAGGTCGTCGAGGTCCGAGCCCGAGGCCAGGAGCACCGCCCACGCACCGTCGGGCCCCTCGAACCAGCGGCGCCGGCGGGCCGCGGCCTCGACCGTCGGCCACTCCTGCAGCGGGCCGATGCCCGCGCGCTCGAAGAGCTCGGCCTCCTGACCCATGACGACGACGCGGGCGCCGGCGATCGCGACCGGGAGGCGCTGGGTGGCGTAGAGGAAGGCGCCCAGGTCGAGCTCGGCGGAGTCGGCGAGCGGGTGCAGCGAGCTCTGCATCGCCTTGTGGCTGGACTCGAGGATGCGCAGCCGCGTCTCGCCGCTCGAGCGCAGGAGCGTCGTGTAGGTGCGCTGGTAGAGCTCCACCTCTTCGGTGCCGGCGCGGTCCGCCGGGACGCTGGAGGGTCGGGGGATGGCCGCCATCGAGCCATCCTGCCACGTCGCGGTGGCGGCCCGGCCGGGCTTCGCCGGATCGGTCGTTCGTCCACTCCGGCGGCCGCGGTTCACGGCGGGAGGCCACGCCGTCGATCCGAGGGAGGCAGCATCAGCTTCCCCCCGACACGAACCGGCGGGCGGCGGGTCCGGGCCGCGCCC
>JAOPZO010000183.1 GCA_025964065.1 Solirubrobacterales bacterium
GCTCGGCCGGGGGGCTCGGCGGCCCGGGCGGCGACCAGCGGCGATCGCCACGCGGCTTCCCGATCCCGACGCCCGTCGGCCGCTGGCCGCCCTGGTCCTGCGCCATCGGCGTCCGGCGCGGCCCGGCGAGCCATCCCGAGACGAGCGAGGGCGCGAGCTGCGTCGCGTCCGCGACCTTCTTGATGAGGTCCTCGCGGAGCGCGCTCGCCGGGAGCTCCGCGAACACGGGCCGCAGCGCGTCGATCAGGCGGTCCTTGCCCTCGGCGT
Source organism: Solirubrobacterales bacterium (assembly GCA_025964065.1). Taxonomy (GTDB): domain Bacteria; phylum Actinomycetota; class Thermoleophilia; order Solirubrobacterales; family Solirubrobacteraceae; genus Paraconexibacter. The sequence goes on from JAOPZO010000183.1 coordinate 268, forward strand.
CGCCCAGGTCCTCACGAGCGAGCTCGCGCTCCACCCGGAACGTGACGAACGGGACGCTCGACTCGACGAGCGCGCGGATGCCCTCCGGCCCGCGCTCGGCGACGACGTCCGCCGGGTCCCGGCCCTGCGGAAGCGGCACGACGCGCAGCTCGAGCTTCCGCCCGGCTGCGACCTTCGCGACGCGCAGCATCGCCTCCTGGCCGGCGCTGTCGGCGTCGAGCGCCAGCGCCACCCGCGGGGCGAGCCGCGCGAGCTCGCCCACCTGCGCCTCGGTGAGCGCGGTGCCCATGGAGCCCACGACGTTCGCGAGCCCCGCCTGGTGCAGCGCGATGACGTCCGTGTAGCCCTCGCAGAGCACGACCGTCCCGGCCTTCGTCGCGGCGACGCGCGCCACGTGCGCGCCGTAGACGTTCCGCCCCTTCGAGAACATCTCGCCCTCGCTGGAGTTCAGGTACTTCGGCTTCTGGTCCGGCCCGAGCGCCCGCGCCCCGAAGCCCATGATCCGCCCGCGGCGGTCTGCGAGCGGGAACATGATCCGCCGCCGGAAGCGGTCGATGAGCGGACCGGACTGCGAGCGCTGCGTCAACCCTGCTGCGTCGCACTCGCGGTTCGAGAAGCCGGCCTGCCGCGACGCCTTCAGCACGACGTCGAAGCGCGAGGGCGAGTAGCCGACCCGGTACGCCTTGAGCGCCTCGGGCTCGAGTCCGCGCGCCGCGAGGTACTCCCGCGCCGGCGCGGCCTCGGACGACTCCCACAGGTAGCGCTCGTAGAAGGAGGCGGTGCGGTCGAGCAGCTCGTGCAGGCGGTCGGCGCGGCGGCGGCGCTCGGCGGCTTGCGGGTCCTCCTCCTGCGGCTCGAGCTGGATGCCGTAGCGGTCCGCGAGGTACTCGAGCGCCGCGAGGAAGTCGAGGCCCTCCTTCTCCTGCACGAACTTGAAGACGTCGCCGCCGACCCCGCAGCCGAAGCAGTGGTACAGCTTCTGCCCCGGGTCGATGCCGAAGCTCGGGGTCCGCTCGTCGTGGAACGGGCAGAGCCCCTCCAGGCGCCCGGAGCCCGCGCGCCGCAGCTCGGTGTGGGAGCCGACGAGGTCGGCGAAGTCGACCGCGTCGCGGACCTGCTCGCGGGCCTCGTCGGAGTACTTCGCCATCAGAGCGCCAGCGAGTCCGGCACCGCGAGCTGCTCGAACGCGCGGATGCAGTACCGGTCCGTCATCCCCGCGACGTAGTCCGTGACGCGCTGCGGCAGGTCCGCGCCGGGCGCGCCGCCGCCGTCGGGCGGCCCGCCGGGCAGGTCGCAGTAGTGCTCGAACAGCGTCCGGACGATGCGCTCGACCTTCTCGTGCTCCCGCCGCGCGACCGTCCCGAGGTACACGTGCTCGAACATGAACGCGCGGAGCTCGTGCATCGCCTGGCCGGCCTCGTCGCCCTGCTCGATGTCCCCCGCGAGCGCCGAGTGCTCCACGAGGTCGTGCACGAGCCGGTCGATCCGCTGCGAGCCCGTCGTGCCGAGCACCCCGATCGGGTCGGGTGGGAGGTCGTGCTCGTCGAGCACGCCGGCGCGGATCGCGTCGTCGATGTCGTGGTTGATGTAGGCCACGCGGTCCACGAGCCGCACGATCCGCCCCTCGAGCGTCCGCGGGACCGGGGAGCGACCCGAGTGGCAGAGGATGCCGTCGCGGACGTCGTCGGTGAGGTTCAGCCCGACCCCGTCGCGCTCCAGGTGGCCCACGATCCGCAGGGAGTGCTCGAAATGCTTGAAGGCGCGCCCGAAGCGCTCCTGCAGGCAGCTGTCGAGCACCGCCTCGCCGATGTGCCCGAACGGGGGATGCCCGAGATCGTGGCCGAGCCCGATCGCCTCCGTCAGGTCCTCGTTCAGGCGGAGCGCCCGCGCCACCGTCCGCGAGATCTGCGTGACCTCGAGCGTGTGGGTCAGCCGCGTGCGGTAGTGGTCGCCCTCGGGCGCCACGAACACCTGGGTCTTGTGCTTCAGGCGGCGGAACGCCTTGGAGTGCACGATGCGGTCGCGGTCGCGCTGGAGCGGGGAGCGCAGCCCGCACTCCTCCTCCGGGACGGCCCGCGCGCCGCCGTCCGATCGCGCCGCGAGCGGGGAGAGGTGCCCGGCCTCCCACGCGACCCGGGCGGCCGCGAGCGAGCGCGCGACGGGGCCGGGATGGGCGTGGGGGTCCATGCGGGCGATTCTCGCAGCCGCGGCGGCCCGCCGAGGGGGCGACCCCGTCGACGCGGACGTCGAGCGCGCGTCCGGCGGCGGCGGGGCGCACCTCCGTCGGCACGGAGCCGACCCACGTGCGCCGGGTGCGTCGGCCCGGCGCGTGCGGCGAAGCGGGCGCACGTTCCTCGGCGACCTGCCGACCGACGTGCGCCGCGGTTCGTGGCGGAACCGGTGACCGCCAAGCCGGCGCACGGTTCTCGCCACGGAGGCGATGAACGTGCGCCGCGCCCCGCCGGCGCAGGCCGGCGGCGCGGCAGCGGCTCGCTACGGTCGCACCATGCTCGCCCTCACCGCTGCCGCCGAACCGCCGCACGTCGCCCTGACCGAGGCCGACGACCCCACGCCCGCGCCGAACGAGGCGCTCGTCGCCGTTCGGGCGTTCTCGATCAACCGCGGCGAGACCAAGCGCCTCGAGACGATGGAACCCGGCACCGTGACGGGGTGGGACGTCGCCGGCGTCGTCGAGGTGCCCGCCGCGGACGGCTCGGGCCCGCAGGCGGGGATGCGCGTGGTCGGCCTGGTGAACCCGGGCGCCTGGGCGGAGAGGGTCGCCGTCCCGACCGAGGTGCTCGCGCCGCTCCCGCTCGAGGTGAGCTTCGCGCAGGCCGCGACGCTCCCCGTCGCCGGCATGACCGCGCTGCTCGCGCTGCAGATCGCGGGGACGCCCATGGGCCGCCGCGTGCTCGTCACGGGCGCGACGGGCGGCGTGGGCCGCTTCGCGATCCAGCTCGCCGCGCTGTCCCAGGCGCACGTCACCGCGCTCGTCCGCGATCCCGCGGCGACCCAGGCGCTCACGGCGCTCGGCGCGCACGAGGTCGTCACGGAGCTCGACGGGGAGTTCGACGTCGTCGTGGAGGGCGTCGGCGGCACGGTCCTCGGCGACGCGATCCGCCACGTCGCCGCGGACGGGACCGTCGTCTCCTTCGCCTCCACGACCGCGGACGAGACGAGCTTCCCGACCCGCGAGCTCTTCGGCCGCGCGCCGGGCGCCAGCGTGCGCGGGCTCCTCGTGTTCCCGGAGCTCCGGCGCGAGGCCGGGCGCGGCACCCGCCTGCTGACGACGCTCGCGGGGCTCGTCGCCGAGGGCAAGCTCGACTGCTCCATCGAGCGTGAGGCGAGCTGGCGCGAGGCCGGCGAGCACGTCCAGGCCCTCGTCGACCGCACCGTCTCCGGCAAGGTCGTCCTGCACGTCGACTGAGCCGGGGCGGCGGCTCCTCCGGCTACTCGCGGCTGCGCACGGCGGCCTGCGCGGCCGCCACCCGCGCCACGGGGACGCGGTAGGGCGAGCACGAGACGTAGTCGATGCCGGAGTGGTGGAAGAAGTCGATGGAGTCGGGGTCGCCGCCGTGCTCGCCGCAGACCCCGAGCTTCAGGTCGCCCTTCGTCTTGCGCCCGAGCCACGCGCCCATTCGCAGCATCTGCCCCACCCCGGGCCCGTCGATGGTCTCGAACGGGGAGCGGTCGAGGATCTTCGTCTCGATGTAGCGCCCGAGGATCTTCCCCTCGATGTCGTCCCGGGAGAACCCGAGCGCGGTCTGCGTGAGGTCGTTCGTCCCGAAGGAGAAGAAGTCGGCGAACTCCGCGATCGCGTCGGCCTGGAAGCACGCGCGCGGGAGCTCGATCATCGTCCCGACGAGGAAGTCCTCGCCCTGGGTGAGCCCCGCCTCGGTGGCGCTCTCGAGGACGAGCCCGCGCATCAGCTCGAGCTCGCGCTCGTAGTCCACGAGCGGGATCATCACCTCGAGGTGCGGCGCGACCCCCGAGCGCTCGCGGACCGCGCGGACCGCCGCGAAGATCGCGTCGGCCTGCATCCGGTAGATCTCGGGGTACAGGATCCCGAGCCGCACGCCGCGGGTGCCGAGCATCGGGTTCGTCTCCTCGAGCGCCTTCACCCGCTCGAAGGTCCTCTCGAGCTGCGCGAGGTCGTCGCTCACCTCGATCCGGGCGCGCTCCACCTGCTTCTCGACGTCGGCCTTGTGCGGCAGGAACTCGTGAAGCGGCGGGTCGAGCAGGCGGATGGTGACCGGGAGCCCCGTCATCGCCTCGAAGAGCCCCTCGAAATCCTGCTGCTGGAGCGGGCGGAGCTTCTCCAGGCACTCCTGGCGGGCCTCCTTGTCGTCCGCGAGGATGACGTCGGCCATCAGGGGCTGGCGGTCGCCGAGGAACATGTGCTCCGTGCGGCAGAGGCCGATCCCCTGCGCGCCGAAGCCCCGGGCCTTCTCGGCGTCCTCGGGTGAGTCGGCGTTCGCGCGGACGCCGAGCACCCGGGCGGCGTCGGCCCACTCGAGCACCCGCAGGAACTCCGCGGAGACCTCGGGCTCGATGACCGGGACCTCCTCGACGGTGATCGCGCCCGTGGAGCCGTCGATGGCGATGTGGTCGCCCTCGCGGAGGACGGTGTCGCCCACGCGGACCTCGCGGGCGGAGAGGTCGATCTCGAGCGCCGAGGCGCCCGTGACCGCCGGGCGGCCCATGCCGCGCGCGACGAGCGCCGCGTGCGAGGCCTTCCCGCCCTCGGAGGTGAGGATGCCCTTCGCGGCGTGGAAGCCCGCCACGTCCTCCGCCTCCGTGAACGGCCGGACGAGCACGACCTCGCGACCCTCGGCCTGCGCCGCGACCGCCTCGTCGGCGGTGAAGACGATCGCGCCCTGCGCCGCGCCCGGCGACGCCGCGACGCCCTTCGCGAGCACGGCGAAGTCGGCCGCGGGGTCGAAGGTCGGGTGCAGCAGCGCGTCGAGACCCTCGGCGTCGATCGTGAGCAGCGCGGCGCGCGGGTCCATCAGCCCCTCGGCGACCGCGTCGACCGCGAACCGCACCGCGGCCTGCGCGGGCCGCTTCGCGTTGCGCGTCTGCAGCATGTAGAGCCGCCGCTCCTCCACGGTGAACTCGACGTCCTGCATGTCGCCGTAGTGCCCCTCGAGCCGCCGCAGGACGTTCATGAGCTCCTGGTGGACGTCCGGGAGCCACTCCGCGAGCTCGGAGATGTCGCGGGTGTTGCGCACCCCGCTCACGACGTCCTCGCCCTGGGCGTTCGGGAGGAAGTCGCCGCTCGGCTCGGGCGCGCCCGTGACCTCGTCGCGGGAGAACGCGACCCCGGAGCCGCTCGTGTCGCCCTTGTTCCCGAAGACCATCTGCTGGACGTTCACGGCCGTGCCCCAGTCGTCCGGGATGCGGTTGATGCGCCGGTAGGAGACGGCGCGGTCGCCGGTCCAGGAGTCGAAGACCGCGCGGATCGCGCCCTCGAGCTGCGCCTGCGGCTCGAGCGGGAACTCCTCGCCGGTCGCCTCGGAGTAGAGCGCCTTGAAGGTGGCGACGAGCTCCTGGAGCGCGGCGACGTCGAGCTCGGTGTCGTCCTTGACGCCGCGGGCCTGCTTCGCCTCCTTGATCGCGTGCTCGATCCGCTCTCCCGGCACGCCCTTCACGACGTTGCCGTACATCTGCACGAAGCGCCGGTAGGAGTCCCAGGCGAAGCGCGGGTTGCCGGTCTTCCGCGCGAGGCCCTCGACCGACCCGTCGTTCAGCCCGAGGTTCAGGACCGTGTCGAGCATGCCGGGCATCGACTCGCGCGCGCCCGAGCGGACGGAGACGAGCAGCGGGTCCTCCGGGTCGCCGAGGCGCTTGCCCGTCTGCGCCTCCAGCGCCGCGACGGCCGCGGCGAGCTCCGCGTCGAGGCCGTCGGGCAGCGCACCGCCCTGCATGTAGGCGACGCAGGCCTCGGTCGTGATCGTGAAGCCGGCGGGCACCTTGTCGGCGCCGAGGATGCGGGTCATCTCCGCGACGTTCGCGCCCTTGCCGCCCAGGAGGTCGCGCATCTCGCGCGATCCCTCCTCGAAGGCGTAGATCCACTGCGTCCCGGCTGCCACGTCCGTCATAGGCCGGGGACCCTACCCCGCCCAGGCGGCACGCAAGCGACCCGCGCCATGGTGGTCCACGGTGTCGCGGATGGCGCGCTCGACCTGCTGGAGGACCCGCGGCCCGGCCGCCTGCGTCTGCGCGAGCGGGGTGCCGAGCGCCGCCGTCATGAAGGCGTGCGCGGCGGCGTCGATGGGGAACGCGCCCGCCTCGCAGCCCGAGCAGACCACGCCCCCGTCGCGGCCGGAGAACGCGACGAGGTGGTCGGGCTCCCCGCACGCCGCGCAGGCCGCCAGCTGCGGGGCGAGGCCGGCCGCCAGGAGCAGCTTGAGCCGGAACGCGAGCTGGTTCTCGTGGGTCGCGTGGCGGCCCGGGTCGGCGTCGAGGAGGCCGAGCTCGTTCGAGAGCAGGTGGAAGATCGCCGGGTTCGGCTCGGGGGTGTCGAAGAGCCGGGAGACGGCGTCGCACGCGCGGGCACCCGCGTCGAGCGCCGGGCCGTCGGACCGCAGCCGCGCGTGGGGGGCGACGGTCTCGACGCTCGTGACCGTCAGGAGGTCCGAGCGGCCCTCGTGGAGGACGAGGTTCAGGTGGAAGAAGGGCTCGAGGCGCCCGCCGAAGCGGCTCTTCGTGCGCCGCACGCCCTTCGCGATCGCCCCGACCTTGCCCCGCATCGGGGTGTACAGGTGGAGGATCCGGTCGGCCTCGCCGTACCGCATGGAGCGCAGCACGATGCCCTCCGTCTTGACGGGCCCGGCCATCAGGTGACGCCCCGGGCGGACGCCCCTTGGCCTCGTTGCGTGCGCGCTATCTTTTGTGAAGTCATGGCTTCCGTCACGCTCTACACCACTGATCGCTGCCCCTACTGCGTCCAGGCCAAGAAGCTGCTCGACAAGCGCGGCGTGGCGTACGAGGAGATCAACCTCGCACGCGACCCGGACGGCCGGTCGGAGCTCGTGGCGAAGACGGGGATGATGACGTTCCCGCAGGTCCTGGTCGGGGACGAGCTCATCGGGGGCTACACGGAGACCGCCGCCGCCGACAAGTCCGGCCGCCTGCAGGAGCTCCTCGCAGCGTAGAGCGGCGTAGGGTCGACCCCGGGGGTGGACCCGGGGTCCCTGGGGGTCATTCCCGATGGTGGCGCGCCCCCGTGGCGCGCAGCATGCCGTCCATGACCTCCCCCACCTCCCCCACCCGCTTCCTCAGGAGCCGCGACGACCGCGTCCTGGGCGGTGTCGCCGCCGGCCTCGGCCGCTCCTTCGGCGTCGATCCCCTCATCTTCCGCATCGCCCTCGCCGCGCTCGTCTTCGCCGGTGGCGTCGGCATCCTGGCCTACGGTGCCGCCCTGCTGCTCGTCCCGGTGGACGACGGCACGGGCAACCCCGAACCGCGCGAGCAGACCTGGCGGACCGGCGTGGCCGTCGCCGGCGGCGCCCTGCTCGTGATCGCCTGCTTCGCCGCCATCGGCGACGGCGGCCTCTGGGCGGGCGACTGGCTCTTCCCCATCGCCCTCGTCACCGCGCTCGGCTTCCTCGTCGTCCGCGCTCTCGGGCACCGTGGACCCGGGGACGACACCGGCCACTCGGCCAGGAGCACCCTCCGCACCGTGGCGATCGCTGCCCTCGTCGGCACCGCCGTGCTCGTCGGCCTCGCCGTGGTCTTCTGGGGCTCGGCCTGGGCCACGGCCGCCGGCGGCGGCGTCGTCGTGGCGGGCGTCGTCCTGGCGCTCGGCGCGCTCCTGGTGCTCGCCGCCTTCCGCGGCAACCGCGGCGCCCGCTGGCTCGCCCTCCCGGCGATCGTCATCGCCTTCC
>JAOPZO010000203.1 GCA_025964065.1 Solirubrobacterales bacterium
CCGAGCGCGCGCAGCGCGAGCGGGTGCGCGCCGCCGACGAGTTCGACGACGCGGTGCTCCATGCCCTTGTGGACGAGCATCCCGCGTGCGGCGAGCGTGGGATGGGAGAGGCGGATGGAGTAGAGACGAGCGGGCACGCCGCCGACGCTACCCGGGCGCATCTCGCCCGTCGCGCGACCGGGGAGCCTGAGCGCTCAGCCGAAGGCGGTCGTGGCTTCCAGGCGCCGCACGAGCTCGGCCTCGACGTCGTCGAGCTCCACGTCCGCGACGTCGTCCGCGGCGCCGGCGGTCGCCGGATCCCACGGGCGCCCGAGCGCGGCGTAGACCGGCAGGAGCACCCCCCGGAGCGCGTCGCCGCCGTGGACGGCGACGAACGCCGTGACGAGCGACGCGCCACGCACGGAGCGCTGCGCCACCCCCGCGACCTTCACCCCCTCGGCGTGCACGCTGAAGCGCCCGGGGCAGTACTCCCCCGGGAGCTCGCCCTCGGCGGCGGGGACGCGCAGGGTCCGGAGCGCCTGCACGATGAGCCCCGTGAGCGCCGCGAAGCGCTGCTCGGTCCCCTGCACGATGTCGTGCTGCGGGACGATGACCTCCACCACGAGCGAGCCCGTGTCGTACGCCGCCGCCTGCCCGCCGCCGAGCCGGCGGACCGGGGTGAACCCCAGCCGCACGGCCGCCGCCGCCGCCTCCGCGTAGCCCGGACGCAGCTCGTCGAGCTTCCCGAACGAGAGCGTGGGCCCGGGCCGGAACACGCGCGCGACCGGGCGAGGCACACCCGCCGCCACGGCCTCGAGCAGCTCCGCGGAGAGCTCCATGTCGCGGGCGGGGGCGTCGGGGTGGGCGGCGGTGAGGACGAGCACGAGTGAGGACCACGCTATGCCCGCGGCCGGAGCCACCTTGCGAGAACCCGCACGTCAACCGTGCGCCGTCCACCCATCCGCCACCTGCGGTCCCCGGGGGACGCTCCGACGGTCCATAAAGCCACCGGAGGTGTGTGTCATGAGTCGGCCCCGCGGAGTACGTGCAGGAACAGGTCCCGAACCGGTCCGGAGGACGTTCCGGACCTTGCGCTGGGGGGAGGCGCGTCCCTCGAGTGCGCAGCTCGCGGCGCTGTTCACCGCACTCCTCTGCGCGGCGTTCCTCGCCGTCGACCTGCGGACGTCATCGGCGGCCCCCGCACCGGCAGGGCAGGGGTTCGTGCTGAACGCGGGCGACATGAGGTTCATCCTCAAGCAGATCAAGATCGCCGAGAACCACGCCACGCGCGAAGGTCCGGACGGCCAGCCCGTCGCCGGCGCGCCGCTCGTCGGTTCAGGTCCGAACCAGATCGCCAACCCGCTGCTCCCGTACGGCCTGCGGACCGTCGACGGCTCGGAGAACAACCTCCAGCCCGGCCAGGGCGGTCACGGCGCGGCGAACAAGCCGTTCCCGCGGCTGGCCGCACCCTCCTTCATGACCGCGGAGGACTCGAACATCCCCGGGATGGGGCCCGTCGGTCCTCCCGGCGGCACGACGTACGCGCAGAAGGCGGGCAGCGTCGTCGACTCGCGTCCACGAACGGACAGCAACCTCATCGTCGACCAGACCCAGTCGAACCCCGCGGCGGTCAAGGCCGCGGGCCGGCCCAACCGGACATTCCTCGGTCAACCCGCCATCCCGTGCTCGGCGCCGAACGCGCCGCCGGCCGGGACGTGCATCCCCAAGGGCCAGACCCTGCCGATCCCGAACGTGACGACGGACGTCGGCCTCTCGCCGCCGTTCAACTCGTGGTTCACGATCTTCGGCCAGTTCTTCGACCACGGCATCGACTCCACGACGAAGAGCGGCGGCACCGTCTTCGTCCCGCTCAAGGACGACGACCCGCTGATCGCAGGCCCGGACGGCCAGCGCGGCACGAGCGACGACCTTCCCGTGCGGCAGCGCTTCATGGTCCTGACACGCGCGAAGAACCAGCCCGGGCCGGACGGCCGGCTCGGCACCCCGGACGACATCCAGAACGCGACGAACACGGACTCCTCCTGGGTCGACCAGAGCCAGACGTACGCCTCGCATCCCGCGCACCACGTCTTCCTGCGCGAGTACGCGATGGTCGGGGGCAAGCCGGTCGCGACCGGCGGGCTCATCGAGGGTGACAAGGGCGGCATGGCCCCGTGGGCGAAGGTCAAGGCCGAGGCCGCGAGCAAGCTCGGCATCCGGCTCGTCGACGCGGACGCCCTCGACGTCCCGATGCTGGCGACCGACCAGTACGGCCGGTTCCTCCGCGGCACGAACGGGCTGCCGCAGATCGCCACCGCGAGCGGGCTCGTCCAGGGCAACCTCACGACCCCGGTCCGCGCTCCGGCCGACGCCCAGCGCACCGGTGTCGCCTTCCTCGACGACATCGCGCACCACGCGGTGCCGAAGGCGGGGCTCACCGCCGACGGTGACACCGCCGTGACGGACGTCAACGCCCAGCAGCCCGCGGGGACCTACGACGACGAGATGCTCGACGCGCACTTCATCGCCGGTGACGGCCGCGTCAACGAGAACATCGCGCTGACCGCGGTCCACCAGGTGTTCCACTCCGAGCACAACCGGCTCGTGGCCTACATGAAGCAGCTCATCGTCGACAACGACATCGACGTCGCCGAGTGGAAGTCCGCCGCCGGCGCCGACGGGTGGAACGGGGAGCGGCTCTTCCAGGCCGCGCGCTTCGTGACGGAGATGGAGTACCAGCACCTCGTCTTCGAGGAGTTCGGACGCAAGATCTCCCCGGCCATCCCGGCCTTCAACCCGGCGACGCAGTCGCAGACCGACCTCGACCCGGCGGTCAAGGCGGAGTTCGCCCACGCGGTCTACCGCTTCGGGCACTCCATGCTCACCGACACGGTCGCACGGACGAACGACGACGGGACGAAGAACGACATACCGCTGCTGGACGCGTTCCTGAGCCCGCAGGCCTACACGGACGGCGGCAACGGGCGGGTGCTCTCGCCCGAGAGCGCGGCCGGCTCCATTGCCATGGGCATGGCGGACCAGGTCGGCAACGAGCTCGACGAGTTCGTCAGCGACACCCTCCGCAACAACCTGCTCGGCCTCCCGCTCGACCTGGCGGCACTGAACATGACGCGCGCGCGGGAGACGGGCGTCCCGTCGTTGAACGCGTTCCGGCGTGACGTCCACCGGAAGTCCGGGGACGGGGCGCTGAAGCCCTACACGGATTGGGTCGACTACGGGCTGTCGATCAGGCACCGGGACTCCCTGGTGAACTTCATGGCCGCCTACGGCAGGCACCCGACCATCACGGCAGCGACGACGCTCGCGGGCAAGCGTGCCGCCGCGAAGGCGATCTACGACAACGACCCGGCGGCCGCCCCGGCGCCCCCCGGGGACGCCGAGGCGTTCATGAACAGCACGGGCACCTGGGCGGACGTCGGCGGCAAGTCCGTGACGGGTCTCGACGACGTCGACCTCTGGGTCGGCGGTCTCGCCGAGACGCAGAACCTGTTCGGCGGCCTGCTCGGCTCGACGTTCAACTACGTGTTCGAGCAGCAGATGTTCGAGCTGCAGAGCGGCGACCGGCTGTACTACCTCTCGCGCACGCCCGGCACGAACCTCCGGGCGCAGCTCGAAGGCAACTCGTTCGCCGAGCTCGTCATGCGGAACACCGACGCGCAGAGCTTGAAGGCCGACGTGTTCTCCACGGCGGACTGCGAGTTCGAGCTGAAGAACCTGCAGGGAACGGGGCAGACGATCGCCGATGACCCGGCGAGCGAGTGCAACGAGTCGCTCGTCCTCATCCGGATGGCGGACGGCACGATCCGCTACCGGCCCTCGAACGACGTGGATCCCCCCGGGCTCAACGCGCAAAGCACGTTCAACGGAACCAGCGGCGCCGACCGCGTCCACGGCGGCGTCGACAACGACACGTTCTGGGGCAACGAGGGCGACGACCGCATCGAGGGCAGCGATGGCGCGGACGTGGCACTGGGCGGTGTGGGCAACGACGTGATCAACGACTCCGCCGGTGACGACAACCTGAAGGGCGGCCCTGGCAACGACGCGATCAACGCCGGGCCCGGACTGGACATCGTCCAGGCCGGCGAGGGCCACGACTTCACCGACGGCGGCATGAACGGCAACACGACGTTCGCCGGTGAAGGCGACGACAAGGTCATGGGCGGCTCGGGCCCCGACGCCGTCACGGGTGACGGCGGCGACGACTGGCTCGAGGGCGGCGACTCGAACGACCTGCTCCAGGGCGACAGCGCGGCGCCGTTCTTCGACGACCCGAACGACCCGGGCCACGACGTCCTCATCGGCGACGGTGGCGAGGACGACTACGACGCCGAGGGCGGCGACGACATCATGGTCGCCGGCTCCGGCATCGAGCGGAACCACGGCGTCCGCGGGTTCGACTGGACCACGCACGCCCGCGATCCTCAGGCGGCGGACTCCGACCTGACGATGGCGATCGCGCAAGCCCCGCTGGCGCTGCGCGACCGGTTCCTGCTGGTGGAGGGCCTCTCGGGCTGGGAGAAGGACGACAGCCTGAAGGGCGACGACCTGGTCGGTTTCGACGCGGACCCCGAGATCGGTGCGCCGTTCGGCAGCAACGTGCTGAACCAGGCGGGCATCGACCGCATCACCGGGCTCGCCGCGCTCGTCGCGGGGAACACCGAGTGCCGGACCGACCCGGCCCCGGGCGGATCGACGACGCCCGTGTGCGGGTTCGCCAAGGGCAACATCCTCCTCGGCGGTGGCGGCAGCGACACCATCGAGGGACGCGGTGCCGACGACGTGATCGACGGCGACAAGTGGCTGGACGTCCAGCTGCGCGCACCCGACCTCGCGACGGCGGATCCGGCCGACACGAAGCTGGTGGACTCCATGAGGGACGTCCGCGCGGACGTGTTCGCCGGCAGGATCAACCCGGGCGACATCACGATCGTCCGCCGGGTGGCGACGGCAACTCCGGCTGAGGGCCAGACGCCGGTCGACACCGCCGTGTTCACCGGGCCGCGTGCGGACTACGACATCGCGGTCCGCGACGGCAAGGTCATCGTCACGCACGCCCGGAACAACGCGCAGAGCGACGGCACCGACACGCTCACGAACGTCGAGCGGGTGCGGTTCTCCGACCAGTCGGTGGACGTGGCGCCGACGGCCGGGATGACTCCCGCGTCCCTGGCGTTCGGGAGCCGCCCGGTGGGCTCGCCGAGCGGGACGCAGAGCGCGACGTTGCACAACGCGGGCATGACGCCCCTGGCGATCCAGGGCGTCACGCTGGCGGGCACGGACCCGGGGGACTACGTCATCGCGACGAACGCCTGCGGGGCCTCGCTGGCGCCGGGTGCCACGTGCACGATCGGTGTGCGGTTCGATCCGACGGCCGGCGGGGCGCGCTCCGGGATCCTGCGGGTCACCCACAACTCGGGCGGCCTGGCCGGGAGCACCAGCCAGACAACCCTGTCCGGGACGGGCACCGCGGTGAACCAGCCGGCGACGGGGACCCCGACGATCAACGACACCACACCGCAGTTCGGGGAGACGCTCACGGCGAGCCGCGGGAACATCGCCGACGGCAACGGGCTGCCGGCGACCTTCCGCTACACCTGGGAGGTGCGGACCTCGCCGCCCGGCGCCGCGCAGGTGTGGACCGGGGCCCCGGGGGCGACGAACTCGCCCACCTACCGGGTCCCGAGCACCACCGCCACGGGGTCGGGCACCGTGAACGGACGCCCGCTGCGTGTGGTCGTGTCGTTCACGGATCAGGCCGGGTTCCCGGAGTCGCGGGCCTCCGCAGCGACGAGCAACGTGAGCCCCGTGGTCGCTCCGGCGGCGCAGGCCCAAGGGCAGGCCGAGCCGGCGGCGGCGTCGCAGCCCGCCGCGGTCGCCG
>JAOPZO010000223.1 GCA_025964065.1 Solirubrobacterales bacterium
GAGGGGTTCGGTCCTCCGTGCGCCGCGGCGCACCTTGAGCGGCGTGGGGCCGACGAACGTGCGGCGGCTCGCGCCTACAGTCCGCGGCGTCCCAGCACGTGCGGGAACGTCATCAGCAGCGCCTTCGCATCCCTCCACGGCGACCAGGTCGCGATGTCGAGGTAGTCCACCTTCACCATGTCGTCGAGCGGCACCCGGGTGGAGCCGAGCACCTGCCACGGCCCCGTCATCCCGGGCGGGAGCTCGAGGCGGCGACGCCGCCAGCCCAGCACCGCCGCATCCTCGACGGGCACGAGTGGTCGCGGGCCGACCAGGCTCATGGAGCCGCCGAGCACGTTCAGGAGCTGCGGCAGCTCGTCCAGGGACCTCGCGCGCAGCCGCCGCCCGAGCGGCGTGATCCGCGGGTCGTCGTGCATCTTGAACGTGCCGCGGGTGGCGTTGCGCTCGGCCAGCAGCCGCTGCATCGTCTCCGCGCCCTCGACCATCTGCGGAACTTCAGAAGCTCGAACGGCGCGCCGTGCAGCCCGACCCGCTGCTGGCGGTAGAAGACCGGCCCGGGCGAGGAGCGCCGGACGGCGAGCGTCAGGAGCGCGAGGAGCGGGGCGCTCGCGAGCAGCAGCGCGCCGGCGACCGTGACGCCGAACGCGCTTATGAGCCGCGAGCTCCGCGGCAGGCCGAAGGCACGGATGCCGAGGACGGGCAGGCCGTCGAGGTCCTCGAGCTCGCCCGCCGAGCCGATCACCTCGAGCAGGTGGGGGCCCACGGAGACCTTCAGCCCGAGGTGCTCCAGCGCGTAGATGCCGTCGAGGACGTCCTCGAAGCTCTCGTCCGAGCCGCTCATCGCGACGACGACGCGGTGGATGCCCTCCTCCGCCACCACCCGGGCGAGGCGCGGGCTCGCGTTGCGGAGCGCCGTTCCGAGCGGCTCGAAGCGCCCTCGCGCGGGTGCGCAGCGGATCCGTGGCGAAGGAGCGGCGCACGAGGCCGCGGGTCATCACGCGCCCGAGCACGACGGCGAGCACGCCGCCGACCCACAGCCCGAGGACCTGCGGCCGCGAGAGCGCCATGGCGTGCACCGTGCCGTCCGCGAGCCAGAACGTGAACGCCAGCCGGCCGGAAGTGACGAGCAACGCCGGGACCTCGTCGACGGACGAGCGCCGCAGCGCGACCGCGTCGCGGTCGTAGAGGCCCGCGACCCTCCCCACGACGACGGCGATGAGCGGTGCCAGCAGCGCGGGTCAGCGCAGGCCCGGGCCGGCGACGACGAGGAGCAGGAGGAGCGTCGCGAGCGCGTCTCCGCCCGCGAGCGCTCGCCGGTACAGCGCGCGCGCAGCCGCATGTCGTCGGCGAGCGGGCGCGTGCGACCGTCGGCTCGCGCATGTGCAGCGGCGCCCGTGCTGACGCGGAGGAGCTCGGCGGGTGTCACCACCGGGGTCGCCGGCCGGGCGGGGAGGACGATGAGCTCGACTCTCCAGGGGTCCCGCCGAGTGGACGGACGTCGGCGGTCGACCCGCCACGCGGCGGCGCGCGGGGGCCGATGACTTGCAAAACGGTGCGCCAGGCCCTAGAAAGCGAATGAACGCTGCTGTACGGACGAGTGGCGGCCTCGAGGAGAGCGAGGCCGAGGTGCGTCCGGCGCAGGGCAACGGGTCGACGGGGACGGGCCATGGAGGGGACGAAGGCGCTGTGGGGATGACGTGCAACCGCGGGTTCATCCCGCGTCGATCGCTGCATAGGTCCATCGTCGCGGCCGGCGGCGCGCTGGCCGGGACCGCCACCGCGATGGCGTTCGCGACCGACCATCCCGTCCGCGTCGTGCTCCTCGTCCTCGCCGGGTACGCGGTGTCGGCGCTCGTCATGCGACCGGTCGAACGCCACGCGCCGCAGCTGCCGCTGATGGCCGCCGTCGCCCCGTTCCTCGGCACGGTCGTCGCCGGGCTCCTGGTGCTGCTCGTGCAGCTCCCTGCCTTCGGCGGCACCCTTGGTGCCTCGCACGGGTTCGCCGTGGCGACGGCCGGTCTCGCGGGGGCGCTCGCCGTCTCCATCCCGCTCGCTCGTGCCCGGGCGAAGGCCCCTCTGCAACGCATCGCGGTCCTCGGACCGACGCGCATCGCGCTCGCCCTCGCCACGGAGATGAACGGGGTCGGGGACGGCGACTTCGAGCTCGTCGGGCGCGTCTGCGTCGCCGGGGAGTCGACGGGTGAGGCCGGGTGCCTCGGGACGCTCGAGGACCTCGCGCGGGTGGTCGAGGAGCACCGCATCGACCTCCTGGTCCTCGCGCCGGAGATCCCGCGGATGGCGGTCTTCGACCGTGTCGCGGCGACGTGCCTCGAGCTCCCCGTCCGCTTGATCGACCTCGACGGCTTCTGCGAGCGCGCCTTCGGCCACGTGCCGCTCGGCGAGATGAACGCTGCGTGGTTCGGGTTCATCATGCACCCGAGCTTCCGCCGCCACCACCCGCTGCTGAAGCGGGTCCTCGACATCGCGCTCGCAGGGACGATCGGCCTGCTGACGTTCCCGCTGGTGCTCGTCGCCGCGCTCCTCGTCCGACGGGACGGCGGGCCGGCGCTGTTCGCACAGGAGCGGATCGGGGAGGGCGGTCGCCGCTTCCGGATCCTCAAGCTGCGCACGATGACCGAGAGCGGCTCGGCCGCCGGGACGTGGACCGCGAGCGACGACAGCCGCATCACCCCGATCGGCGCGCTGCTCCGGCGGACGCACATCGACGAACTCCCGCAGGTGTTCAACGTGCTCCGTGGGGAGATGAGCATCGTCGGTCCCCGCCCGGAGCAGCCGCACTACGTCAGCGAGCTCGAGCGCGACATCCCCTTCTACTCCCGCCGCCACCTCATCAAGCCCGGCATCACGGGTTGGGCTCAGGTGCGCTGCGGCTACGCCGGCTCTGTCGAGGGCTCGGCCTGGAAGATGTGCCACGACCTGTACTACGTCAAGCACCGGAGCATGGTGCTGGACCTCCTGATCCTGGGTGAGACGGTGAGAACAGCGTTCGTCGACCGCCAGTTCCCGGAGGCCAGCGCTCGCGCCGCCTTCGCGCTGCGAGCCGGCGAGCGCCTGACCATCGACGTCACCGCCGAACCCCTCACGTAAGTTGCCGCTCATGCCAGCACGCCCGAAAGGACCCCGTCCGCTCCTGCTCGCCGCCATCGTCGTGGTGATGACGCTGCTCACCGTGGCGGTCGCCGTGGTGTTCGCGACTTCGCGTGAGCGCCAGTACGAGGCGGCCGCCCAGGTCCTGGTGTCCCCCGTGAGTCCCGACGACGCCGCCTTCATCGGGGTGCAGGTGCTGCGCGCGGGCTCCGAGCCCGGTCGGGCGGTGCAGACGGCCATCGGCATTCTCGACAACGAGAAGGCCTACGCGAACGCGGCGCGGAGCCTGGGTGGCGGGCGCGTCGCCGCGGACGTCCGTGACGACATCCGCGTCGAGGGTGCAGGAGCCAGCAGCCTGGTGCTGGTCAAGGGTCGTGACGAGGACGCGGCCCAGGCCGCCCGGACGGCCACGGAGTACGCGAAGGCCGCGCTCAACGTGCGTCGACGGGCGCTCGCCGACCAGATGACCGCCGCGGTCCGCCGCACGCAGCTGTCGCTGGCACTGGCCGACGACCCGTCCTCGGACTACGCCGACGTGCTCCGGGCCCGCCTCGACGTCCTGCGCGCGGCACGGTCCGCCCGGGATCCCACGCTGTCGCTCGTGCAGGCGGCGCCGGTGCCGACGGATCGTTCGGGGCTCGGGACGACCCTCGTCCTGCTGGCCGCCCTGGTGGCCGGGCTCGCTCTCGGCATCGCCGTCGCGATGCTCGCCTCGGCCGCGCTCACCCCGGCTCGTCCGCTCGCCGAGCCTGCGTCGCCCGCGGTCCGCGCGGCCTAGTGCGGCGGATCGCCCTAACCGGCGGGGACCTGCGGCTGCGGATCCTGAAGCGGGCAGGCGGCGAGCGGCAGGGTGGAGACCACCGTGAAGCCGATGCTCGGCGTCTGGATGGCGCCCCGCCGGCCACCACCGACGCAGTTGCCGTGCAGCTCGTTGCCCGTACCGACGACGCCCGGCATCCAGTAGGACTCGACGTCCCAGCGCAGCTTCGACGCGACGATGCGGTTGTCCGCGACGATGTTCCCGTCGGAGGTCTCGTCGCTGTCGCCGGAGAAGATGATCCCCTCGCCGTTGCCGCTGATGAGGTTGCCGCTGACCAGGGACCGGTCCGCGTTCGGGAACATCTGGACGCCGCGGTCGGGGTTGTCGCGGATGACGTTCCGGAGGACGCTCACGCGAGCCGCCTGGCGGATGTAGACGCCGTGGTCCATGTTCGTGCCGTGCACGCCGCAGTGGTGAATGACGTTGCCCGCGATCGTCGCGTCGTCGGCCACCCCCCACACCGTGTCGCCGAGGCCGAAGCATGTGTCGACGCGATTGCTGACGTCGTTGCCCTCGAAGCGCGACCACCTGGCGTTGACCTGCGGGCTGGCGCGGCCCGCCGGGTTGCTGCCGTCGAGGACGAGGTCACGCACGTGCACGTGGTCCGCGCCCTTGTCGATCCGCAGCTGCCCCCGGACGACGACCCGTGCACCCCGGGCGCTGCGCAGGACCAGCGGCTCGCCCGCGCGCCCGGCGCGACGGATGATCGTCACGGGCGCGGCGTATTCCCCGCTGGCCAGGCAGCCCGTCTGCCCGGCGCCCACACGGTCCGCCAGGGCCTGGAGGCTCCGAACGGGTGCGGTCACGCTTCCCGAAGCGAGGTCGGTGCCCGTCGGCGCGGCGAGCCGGTCGCACCCGGTGAGGTCCGTCGCCGACTGGCCGGAAGCCGGGGCAGCGGCACATCCGAGGACGGCGACGAGGCTGGCGGCGAGGCGGAGGGCGGTCTTGATGGGCGGCATCGACAAGCCCATCGGCACCGTGAGCGTGCCACATGAGCATCGCGATCCCTCGAAGGTCCGTCCACGACCCGCACGAGCGACTCAAGGTTGCCGCCGTCCTTGCCGGGGGCGGGCTCGTCGCCGTCGCGATCGGCGTCGCCGTGGTCCTCTCTCCGACGGTCGGCCTGGCGCTCGGGGCGGGCGCGGTGCTCCTCGCCGTGGCCGTCCGGGACCCTGCGCTCGCGCTCGCGCTGTGGATGCCTGCGTTCTCCACCTCGTTCGCGCCCCCCGGCAACGCGTTGCTGCGCGCGGGCTTTCCCGTCGCGCTGCTCGCGATGCTCGTCGTGGCCTGCCGTTCGCGTCTCACGCTCCCGACGGATCGCCGCTGGTTGGGCGCCGTCGCGGGGCTCACCGCCCTCGTGGCCGGCGGGACGCTGTGGGCACAACGACCGGTCGCCCACCTCGCCGAGCTGCTGCCTGCGGCGCTCGCGATCCTCGTCGCCGTGGCCATCGTCGTCGTCGTGCGCACCGGGCGGGATGTCGTGCTGGTGGTCGGTGGCCTCGCCGCCGGGCCGCTCATCAGCGCCGCCACCGGGGTGGCCTTCGGGGACCGCTTCGCCGCGGGTTCGGAGGTCTTCGGGCGTCTCACCGGGGCAACGGGCGACGCCAACCAGCTCGCGGCGCAGCTCGTCTCGTCGGTCGGGCTGCTGTTGGGGCTGACGCTGGCCGCGCGCGGGCTCGGCCTCCGCGTGCTCGGCACGGTCGCGGTCGTCGCCGCTCTCGCGGGCACGCTCGCGACGCAATCCCGCGGCGGGGCGTTCGCACTCGTCGCCGTCGTGCTCGTCGTGGTCGCGGCCTTCTCGGGCCGGCGCCGCCTGTCCGCCGCGCTCACCGTCCTCGCGGTCGCAGGCGGCTGCGTCTTCCTCGCGCTGCAGCCCGCGGCGCTCGACCGGATCTCCAGCGTCGACGAGACCGGCACGGGGCGCCTCCACCTCTGGACGATCGCCGTGCAGATGACCGGGGACTTCCCGCAGGGCACCGGCCTCGGCGGCTTCGTCGCGCTGTCCGGCGGCTACGCCCGGAGCGTGGGAACGCTCGACCGGGCGGACCTGGTCGTCGAGAACCCCGTGGTGCCCCACAACACGTTCCTGCAGTTCGCGGTGGAGACCGGCCTCCTCGGGCTTGCGGTCTTCGTCGCCGTCACGGGCCTGTCGCTGGTGCTCACGCTCCGTGCCGCCCGCCGCTTCGCCGCCCTGGGGGACGACCGCATGGCGCTGCTCGCCCGCGGAGCGCTCGTCGCCCTCCTCGGCTTCCTCGTTGCGGCGATCTTCGTGTCGTTCCCGTTCAGCTACCGGATGTGGGCGCTGCTGGCGCTCGGGCCGGCGCTGGACGGCGTTGCGCGGCTCGCCGCCGCGCGCGGCGGACCCGCACCGCGTGTCGCGGCCAGCTGACGAGGAGCACGAGCCGGTGGCGCGTCCCGGCTCCGAGTCCCGGGAGGTGGGCGACGACGGGCACCAGCACGCGCCAGGACCATGGTGCCGTCGAGGTGCGCCAGGCCGCCGCACGGCGGGCGAACAGCTCGGGGTGGCGCGCCCGGAGGACGGCGAACTGCTCGCCGTGGCGCAGGCGCGTCGTCGCGAGCATCCGGGTGCCGTGGAGGCGGTACCGGTGGGACGCGCCCCCGACGCGGCGCCCCGTCCAGCCCCGTTCCGCCAGCCCCATCCAGAGGTCCCAGTCCTCGTACCCGCCCTGGATAACCCAGCCCCCGGCCTCGATCAGTGCCGTGCGGCGGACGAGCGACGAGACGGGGAGGCCGTTCAGGTGCGTGATGGCCCACGGGTCGAGCGCCGCCGCACGGGGCGACACGAGGTCGAGGTCCCCGAAGAGCTGCTGATCGCCCCAGCTGACGGCGCAGTGCGGAGCGTCGTCCATGACGTCCGCGAGGCGCGTCAGCGCCCCGGGGACGACACCGTCGTCGGCGTCGAGGGGGTAGACGTACGGCGCGGACGTCGCCGCCACCCCCGCCATGCGCGCGGCGGCGAGCCCCTGGTTCTCTTGCCGCAGGACCCGGATGCCCTCGGCCCGCAGCTCGTCGAGGACCGCCAGGGTCGCAACGTCGCGCGATCCGTCGTCGACGACGACCAGCTCCACGGGCTCCTGGCCGGTCAGGTCGCCCAGCGCCTCGCGCAGCGTCGCGCCGTCGTCGAAGCAGGGGACGACCACGGCGATCCGCGGAGGACTCACGGGTGAAGCTCGCCTACCTCGTGTCGCGCTTCCCGGTCGCCACCGAGACCTTCATCCTGCGCGAGCTCGATGCGGTCCAGCGCCTGGTCCCCGAGCCCGTCGAGCTGTGCTCGCTGTTCGCGCCGGCCCGACCCTTCGTGCATCCCGAGGCCGAGAAGTGGCTTCCGCGGCTCCGCGAACCCGGGCTCGGCGACGGGCTCGCCGCGCTGCTGCGGACCCACCCGCGGACGGTGGCGGCCGTGCTGCTCACGGTCGTACGGACCTACGGTCGTCGGCCGCGCCGCCTCGCCCGGGCACTGGCCACCGTCCCGCTGGCCTTCGCCCACGCCCGCACGCTGCGTGGCGCCGGGGTCGAGCACGTGCACGCGCATTGGGCGACCTGGCCGGCCCTCGCCGCGTGGGTCGTCTGGCGCACGACCGGCATCCCGTACTCCTTCACCACCCACGCGCACGACGTCTTCGTCGACCCTGTCGGCCTCGACCTCCTGGTCGATGACGCCGCATTCGTCGCGACCGTCTCGGAGTACCACGTCGCCTTCCTCCGCCGGTTCGGTTCCGGCAGGACGCCGGTGCGGCTCGTCCGCTGCGGGCTCGAGCTCGACCGGCACCCCCACCGTGCCCGGCGACCGCCGGCCACGGGCCGCGTCCGTGCGCTCGTCACCGCCAGCCTCACGCCTTACAAGGGGCATGCGGTGCTGCTCGACGCGCTCGCGGCCGGCGGCCCCGGGCTCGGCCGCCTCGACGTGCAGTTCGTCGGCGAGGGGCCGCTGCGGACCGTGCTGGAGGCGCGGGTCGCGGAGCTCGGTCTCGGCGCGCGAGTCACCTTCCACGGCGTCCTCGACGAGCCCGGCGTCCGGGAGCAGCTCGAGCGGGCGGACGTCTTCGTCCTCCCGAGCGTCGTGGCGGCGAACGGGGACATGGAGGGGCTGCCGGTGGGGCTGCTGGAAGCGCTCGCGGCCGGGGTCCCGGCGGTGAGCACCGCGCAGTCCGGGATCCCCGACCTGCTTCGTGAGGAGGCCACCTGCCTGCTGGCCACGCCCGGCGACCCGTGGAGCCTCGCGGCGGCGCTCGAGCACCTGCTGGCCCGGCCCGATCTGGCCGAGCGGCGCGCGACCGCCGGGCGTCGCCTGATCGAGCGTGAGTTCGACGTGCGCGACGCCGCGCGGACGCTCCTGGAGCACGTCAGCTCCAGCGCCGCAGGCCGGTGAGGAAGCCCGCGCCCCAGCTCAGGTGCATGGTCGCCCACCGGGCCGCGAGCGCGGCCACGGTGGCGGGGCGTGGGTCGAGTCGCACGCCCTCGGTGGCCAGCGCGACGGCGTAGGCCGCGATGGCGCAACGGGCGGGAAGCGCCGCACGGTGAGGCGCGAGGGCGAGCGGGAGCGCGAGCACCAGCGCAGGCGGCAGGAGGTGCGAGCGGCGAAGGGTGGCGGGGTGGTGCACGGACGTCCTGGCGCGGTAGCGCCCGTAGTCGCGGTACTGCCGGCCCAGCGCGCGCAGCGAGGACCGCGGCCGGTACTCCGCCGCCATCTCCGGGATGCACACAAGGCGCCCGCCGTTCGCACGGAGCCGGGCGGCGAGCTCCGCGTCCTGGTTGCGCACCCAGCGCTCGTCCCAGCCGCCGAGCGCCTCGAGGTCCTCGCGACGCCATGCGCCGAGGAAGCCCGAGTCGACGTCCCGCTCGGCGCCTGCGGCGCGGAACGTCGCGCCCCCGACACCGAGGCGGCTCGCCAGCGCCAGCGCCGTCAGGCGCGAACCGCGGTCGTAGCCCACGGCGACCTGGGGACCGCTCGCGTGGGCGACGTCTCCACGCGCGAGCCGTTCGATCCCCGCGCGCACGTAGTCCGGCCGGTACCGCGTGTGGGCGTCCATCCGCACGACGTATCGTCCGCGTGCGGCGCGGAGCCCGAGGTTGAGCGCGGCCGGGGTGTGGCCCGCGGGGTTG
>JAOPZO010000230.1 GCA_025964065.1 Solirubrobacterales bacterium
GACTTCGCACCCGTTCAGGTTGCGGCAGTAGATCCCGAGATAGACATACGGCGTTGCGTCCGGCAACGGAATAGTCTGCGGGCCGTTTGTCGTGAATCCGCCGACCCCCTCGCCACATGTCGCGTTAGGAAACTGATTCTCGTAGAACGAGCAGAAAACCGACTTGGTGGGGCTGTAAGCCAGATAGCCCCACCCCCTGTTGAACGCGTAGTTGTTCCCTACAGCGTCGATGGTGACAGCACTTATCGAGGTCCCACTAGGGGCTTGCACAACAGTGAACGTGTTGAAGTCGTTTTTGCGGGCAAGGCTGTCCGTGTGATTGTTGTTGTGAGAGCACGGCGTAACGGACGTGTTGGCTGCCTCGCTGAGAATCACGTGATCAAGTGCGGCAGCAGAGCCGACTGCCCCTTCGCTCGAGCACAGCACCCACGGGTAGGTTCCGGCTGCCGCTGACGACGGTCCGACGCAGCACGCCAGCGCCACGAGGCACAAGAGGAATCCAGCGGTTCTGATCGTGAGCGACATAAGATTTTCCTTTGTACGTGTGTAGGTCATGGCAATCCAAAGTCGCTCTGGGCGGGACTAGGTGGCGGCGTCGGGGTCGGAGCGGCGGGCGCTTGCGCGAGTCGTTCCGGATCGAATTCATTCAGTGGCTGCTGCTGAGGCGAGGTAGGCAGCCGACGTGTCACGACGGGCTGGCTCTTGACGCGGGGAGACACACGTCGCACAGACCTACGGACCTGACGTCCGACCTGCACCGCGGGTGGAGGCGCCGGAGCGGTTGTGAAGAGCCCAGGACGGGGCTGGCCGGAAGCTGTCCGCGCCGGGGGAGGGGTAGTACCCGAGCGAGCGGCGTCCTGAGTGGCAACGTCGGCGGGCTTTGCGTTGACCTTGGTCGAGTCCTCCACCAACTGAACGCCCGCGCCTGTGCCAACGGCAAGCGCGGCAAGCCCCGCGGCCACGGCCCGCGAGCCTGAGCCGCTGTCGGCGATGCGCATCGCCGGCGTCGCCGCCACATCACCGGCGCGGCTGAGCATGCGGAGGATGAGGCCGGTCGGCGCGAGGCTCAGGATGCCGCGCTGGATGGCGCTCGTCCGCGGCTCGTGGACGAGAGCGCAGGCGTAGCAGCTCTCGAGATGCGCGAGAGCGCGTTCCGTCCTCGCAAGATCTTCGATCCCGGCGCGGTGCGCCGCGATGTCGAGCGTCCGATCGCGACAGAGCTGCCCCGACGCCCGACGAGACAGGTAGCCCGCGAACGCCGCTCGTCCTTGCTTCGTGCACGCGGAGACGGCGACCTTGCTCAAGCCGAGGCGGTCGCCGGCCGCCCGGAAGCTGATCTCCTCGGTCAGGACGACGGTCCAGAACTGGCGGAGCCGCGGATCCTGGAGCTCGGAGAGGAGGTCCCGCTTAATCGTGTGGAGGTCGGGCTGCTCGAAGAGGCGGTCGAGCGGGGTGTCGTCGGGCGCGTGGCGTTCCGGGTCGAATGGGACCGTGTGCCGGTCGGCCTGGCGGTGCTGGGCGTTGACGCGCTTCCAGTGGTCGTACGCCTGGTGCCTGAAGGCCGAGACGACCGCGCGCTCGAGGTCCTGGGGCTTCGACCAGTCCGCGCGCTGGCCGTCCTCGGCGACCTTCGCGATCACGGCGGCCGCGTGGTGGTAGCAGCTGTCGAGCGTCTCGTCGTCCATGCCGGCCCACGGCGACCGCCGACCGAGGCCCCGCACGATCTGGCGCTGGCGGTCCAACAGGTACGCCGCGATCTCATCGGCGTCCCAGACCATCTGGCCGCGGACACGCCGAGGTCGCAAGAACCGTGTACTGCGCTGCCGCGCCGTCTTGGCGTCGTCCCCCATGCGCCCCGCCTCGTCCGCTTCCACGGCCCGCCTCCCCGGCGGCACCGCTCCCGCGGGCGAACCTACTGAGTGGTGGACCGGTTCCGCCACCGCTGGCGCGCTCAGCGACCGCACGGTCATGCGCCGACCCGCGCTCGCTCGTCGAGCTCGTCGATGTAGTCGCGGACGGCCGCGGGCGGAACGTGGACGTCCCGGGCTTCGAGTTCGACGAGGTGCGCTGCGACATGGGCGCCGAAGCAGCGCGGGCGGGCGGCACCGAAGACGGCGAACACGGGATCCCCGGCGGCAATCAGCCGCGCGCACACCGCTTCGACGAAACGCCTGCGTCGGGCGCGTTGGGCGATGTACGACAAGCCGCAGGACGTGCAGAACCCGAGCGCCCCGCCCACCGGTGTGGCGCAGCCATGGCGTCGGCATGGTGCAGGCATGGTGCGCCCGTCGCCACCGGAGGCATCGAAGACGTTTGCCAAGGTGAGTGGGGTGGGCTTGGTCACCATCAACTGCAAGGCCCATCGATCGGCCCGTGCCGAGGCGCTCGAGCAAGCTGGCGCACAAGCGCTCGCACAAACGGGGGGAAGCAAGCGCCTCAGGCGTTCTTGGCAGACTGCACGCGTGTCCACTGACGCCACATCCGACCCGCGGGACGTCGAGCTCGCCGTGCTGCGGAGCCGGGTCGCCGAGCTGGAGGCGCAGGTCGCAACGCAGGATCGCCGGACCGCAGCCGTCGTCGCCGAGGCGCAGGAGAAGCTCTACTGGCTCGAGCGGTGGCAGGTCGACCTCGACGCCGTCATGCGCAAGCCCGGCGCCATCCCGGCGTTGGAGTCGCTGAAGCGCGTCCGGTCGCTCGTCCGAGGCTCTCGCAAGGCGAAGCGCCGCATTCTCGGCTCCTGATGAGCAAGCGCTCAGCGTCTGTGGTCGTCCCGGTCAAGGACGGCGCGAGGTATCTCGGCGAGCTTCTCGGGGCCGTTCTCGCCCAAGGCGACGCCGCGGCCGCGCTCGACGTGCTGGTGATCGACTCAGGGTCCTCCGACGACAGCGTCGGCATCGCGACCGCCCATGGGGTACGCGTCATCGAAATCGAACCTGCGGCGTTCGGCCACGGGCGGACACGAAACCTCGGTGCCGAGACGACCACGGGAGAGGTCATCTGCTTTCTCACGCAGGACGCGACACCCGCGCCCGGCTGGCTGGCCGCGCTGCTCGGGGGCTTCGAATTGGCGGACGACGTCGGCGTCGTCTACGGCCCGCACCTCGCGCGCGAGGACACCTCGCCCATGATCGCCCGCGAGCTCGAGGCGTTCTTCGCGACGCACGAGGCGCCCGGCGGCGGCCCCGCGGTGCAGCGCGCAGGCGATCAGGCGTTCCTCTCGAACGTGAACGCCGCCTACCGCCGGGACTGCTGGGAGGCGCTGCGATTCGCCGACGTGCCGTACTCCGAGGACCAGGCGTTCGCCCAGTCGATGCTCGCGCAGGGGTGGGCCAAAGCGTACGTCCCGGCTGCCGGTGTCCTTCACGCGCACGATTACCCACCGGTCCAGTTCATGCGGCGCTACTACGACGAGTACCGCGGTCTTCGAACCACGATCGGGCACGTCGAGTCGTTCGGGCTGCGGTCGACCTACCGCGACGTTCGCGGCTTGGTCGCGGCCGACCGCGCGTGGCTGAAGGAACGCGGCATCGAATCGAGGACGTGGACCGGTCGTTCGGTCGTCCACCACACGGGGCGGAAGGTGTTCAGCGCTCTCGGGTCACGCGCGCATGCCATGCCGGCCCCGATCCAGCGGCGGTTGTCGCTCGAGGGGACTGTGGCAGCCCCGCCGGCAGCCGCACCGGCCGGCCCGCCCGTCGGCAAGCCCATTCCACGAGCGAGGCGACCGATCGTCTGGGACCCCGTTCGGCGGTACGCCAAGGAGGGTCCGGCGCCGTTGATCGCGCCTCGCGCCGACACGTCTTCGTTGCATGTCGCGTGCGTCATCCCGCCGTTCTCGCGCGGCTCGGGCGGCCACAATTCGATCTTCCAGATCATGAGCCGCCTGGAGCGGATGGGGCACGTCGTCAGCTACTGGATCGACGACCAGTTCAGCTTCATGGCAGGCGACCGGCCCGCGCGCATCCGGCGCGACATCCGCGAGTGGTTCGCGCCGATCGAGGGGCCCGTGTTCAAGGGATTCGACGACTGGTACGGCGCGGATGTCGTCGTCGCGACGGGCTGGCAGACGGCGCATCCCGTGATGCTGCTTCCCGACTGTCGTGGACGGGCCTACCTCATCCACGACCACGAGACGGAGTTCTACGCGACGTCCGTCGAGTCGCGGTTCGCGGAGTCGACGTACGCGCTCGACATGCACGCGATCTGCGCCTCTCCGTGGCTAGAGCAGATCGTCCGCGAGCGCTACGGGCGCACCACCTCCGCGTTCGACTTCGGCGTGGACCATGAGGTGTACTTCCGGCGACCCGTCAAGCGGCGCCACAACACGATCGCGCTCTACGGTCGCGACGTCACAGCGCGACGCGCGGTCCCGTTGGCGCTCATGGCGCTGCAGGAGCTCTCCGACCGCCGCCCCAACCTGCGCGTTCTGGCGTTCGGCAACCCGGAGGAGATTGATGTGCCGGTCGACTACGAGCACCTCGGGATCCTCACGGCCGAAGAACTCTCTTGGACGTTCAGTGAGGCGACCGTCGGGCTCGTCCTATCACTCACGAACTACTCACTGATCCCGCAGGAGATGCTCGCGTGTGGCCTCCCATGCGTCGACCTTGCGGGGATCAGTGCGGAGGGCGTGTTCGGTGAGGACGGGCCAGTCGCGCTGAGTCCGTTCGATCCAATCGCGATGGCCGATGTGATCGAGCGCCTGCTCGATGACGAGGACGAGTGGACCAGGAGGTCCGAGGCGGGGCTGAAGTTCGTTGCGGGGCGGACGTGGGACCGCGCTGCGGAGCAGGTCGAGGCTGGACTGCGAACGGCACTCAACCACGAGAGCAATTGATGACTTTCTTTGGAGCCGTCTTTCTGTTCCCTGCCGTCCTCGCGCTGTCGTCGCTTGGCGCGGGACTGCTAGTTGATCGGATTAGTGGATCGTGGCTCCCCGCTCCCGCCATACCTGTTGTCGGCTTCGCGGCATTAGTCGGTATTGGCCAAATCACCACATCTAGCGCTGCCGTCGCCCCCGTCACCGCTGGCGCTTTTGTCTTCGCGGCGGCTGGCGGTTACGTACTGAGTATCAGTCGGCTCAGGAATCTGCTTGGGTCGCTTCGCAGGTCGCCTTGGGTGCTTTTCAGTTGCATCATCGCCTACGGAATTGCCATCGCGCCGGTGCTATTAGCAGGACGCACCTCGCTCGCGTTCTACCTCACAGACACGACAACCGGCACGCACCTTGCGGGGGCCGATTGGCTCATTGCAAACGGGCGCAACTTCGGCGACCTGCCACTCGACTCGTCCTACGGCTTGCAGTTACGTGCCTATTTCGAGGCCAGTAATTATCCGTCCGGCGGCCACGTCGTTCTAGCTGCGCTCGGACAGCTGATCCCGGTCCGGCTGACTTGGCTGTATCAGCCCTACATGGCAACAGCACTTGCTCTCTTGGCCCCTTCCGCTTATGTGCTGCTCGGCAAAGCCGGAATGCGTAGTGCGCCAGCTGCCCTCGGCGCGGTCCTCGTCAGCGTCCCAGCGCTCGTCTACGCGTTGGACTTAACGGGATCGATCAAAGAGCTCACCGCCCTCAGTCAGATCATGCTCCTAGGCGTTCTTGTTTCCGAGCACCGACGCTGGCTCCACCTCGCTCCGGGAGCTGGCATCCCACTCGGCATAGCGGTTGGTGCGGGCCTCTCGGCGATCGGTGCTCCCTTCGCAGCGTGGGGGTTTGCAGCCGCAGCAGCCGTCCTACCGGCTGCAATAAGTCGTGTCGGCTCGAGGACATGGCCATGGTGGAGAGCGCTTGCTCTGGGTGGGACAATCATCGCTGCTGCTGCCGTGATGGCGCCGGCGGTCGTCTCGAATATTTCGCAATCCACTGCAACCGCTAATGGGATCGCGACGACGACGGATCCAGGAAACCTCCTCCAACCCCTCGACCCGCTCCAAGCGTTCGGGATCTGGATTACCGGGCAGTACCGGTTCCCTCCGGGAGAGC
>JAOPZO010000123.1 GCA_025964065.1 Solirubrobacterales bacterium
CGAGCGCCCGTCACGCGGATCGGCAGGTGGCCCGGGGCCCCCTCGTCGGCGACGGCGACCCCGAGCGCCCGGAGCGCCTCGAGGCCGGCGCCGAGCGGGCGGGCGCGCATCTGCGGCGAGCCGTCGAGGCGGTACGGGCCCTCGCCGAGCGCCAGGAGCGGCGGGAGGAAGCGCGCGACGGTCCCGGCGGAGCGGCCGTCGAGCGGTGCCGACGCGGGCGCGGGCGTGCCGGCGCAGCCCGTGAGGGTGAGCGTGCGGCCCTCGTCCCCGGCCGCGACGGCGATCCCGAGGCCGGCGAGGACCCCGCGCATCGCGAGCGTGTCGTCGGCCACGAGCGCGCCGCGAAGCGTGCTGGTCCCGCGGGCGAGCGCCGCGGCGACGAGCGCGCGGTTCGTGATCGACTTGGAGCCCGGGACGGCGACGCGGGCGTCGACGGGCGCCGCGGGAGGGGTCAGTGCGAGGGCGTCGGGCACCCGTCCAGCCTGCCATCCCGGCAGCCCGGGGCGTCGCCCGCCGCCGCAAGCGGCAATCCCGATCGATCGAGGTGGTGTCCTCTGGGCGTCCATCCGGTTCGAGGGGTCCCCGAATGTCCGACACCGACGACCTGCTCGAGAATCGCCGTTCATCCCGCACGAGGACCGGGTCCGCGGCTTCGCCTACGACCTCACGGACGGGTCCCTGCGCGAGGTGCAGGCCTAGGCCATCGGGAGGGACATCCCCGACGGCTTGATGACCTTGATCTCCGGCTCGGGGACCACGGCCTGCAGCATCGGCAGCGCGCTCGGGGTGAGCGCGATGAGGCCCCGGGCGGCGCGGCGGATCGCCTGGGCGGCCGGGTCGTCCGGGTCCTCGAAGACGAGCGGCGTGCCGGCGTCGGCCTGGGCGCGCAGCGGCATCGTGATCGGCACCTTGCCGAGCAGCGGGACGTCGAGCTCGTCGGCGAGCTCGGTGCCGCCGCCCTCGCCGAAGATCGCGAAGCGCTCGCCCGACGGCGTGGTGAAGCCCGCCATGTTCTCGATGATCCCGATGACCTCGAGGCTGACCTTGTGGGCCATCTCGGCGGCGCGGCGCGCGACCTTCTGCGCCGTGTCCTGCGGGGTCGTGACGATGATGAACTTCGCCTGCGGGAGCAGCTGGGAGAGCGTCATGGAGACGTCGCCCGTGCCCGGCGGCAGGTCGACGAGCAGGTAGTCGAGCTCCCCCCAAGCCACGTCGTTGAGGAACTGGGTGAGCGCCTTGTGCAGCATGGGCCCGCGCCACACGACGGCGGCGTCCTCCTCGACGAAGAAGCCGATCGACATGACCTTCACGCCGTGGGACTCGAGCGGCAGGATCTTCCGCTCGGGCGAGACGGGCGGGCGCGTCGCGCCGAGGCCGTACATGCGCGGGATGGAGTAGCCCCAGACGTCGGCGTCGAGGATGCCGACCCGCTTGCCCTCGCTCGCGAGCGCGGCCGCGAGGTTCGCGGTGAGCGTCGACTTGCCGACGCCGCCCTTGCCCGAGCCGACGCAGATGACGTTGGCGACCGCGGCGAGCGCGCCGTCCGGCAGCGCGCCGCCGCCCAGGCGCTGCTGCAGCGCGCCCTTCTCCTGGTCGGAGAGCACGTCGAACGCGACGTTCACGGTGGCCACGCCCTCGAGCGCCCCGACCGACTCCTGCACGGCATCGACGAAGTGGTTGCGGATCGGGCAGCCCGCGGTGGTGAGCGAGATCATCACGTCGACGACGCCGTCGGCCTTGGCGTCGATGGAGCGGACCATGCCCAGCTCGACGACGTTCTTGCGGATCTCGGGGTCGATGACGGCCTCGAGGGCCTTCATGATCTGGTCGTTCGACGGCATGCCCTGCATTGTAGGTTCCCCCCATGCGTCCCCTCCGCGCCCTCCCGCTTCCCGTCCTCACCGCGCTCCTGCTCGCCGGGTGCGGCGGCGACGAGCCGCTCAGCCGCGCCGAGTACGTCAAGCAGGCCGACGCGATCTGCAAGGACTTCTCGGCGCGCCAGGACAAGCTGGGCGAGCCGAAGTCCGTGAAGGACATCGAGCGCCTCGCCGACGACACGAAGCCGCTGGTGGAGGAGCAGCTCAAGAAGCTCCGCGCGCTCGAGGCGCCCGACGCGATCAAGGGCGACGCGAACGACGCGTACGACCTGCTCGAGCAGCAGGTCCCGAAGATCGACGAGCTCGTCACGGCGGCGAAGGCGAACGACGTGAAGAAGATCCAGGCCATCGCGAGCGAGGCCGGCAAGCTCGACCAGGAGGCCAACGCGAAGGCCCAGAAGATCGGCCTGAAGGTCTGCGGCGAGAGCTGAGCGGGCCCGGAACGACCCCGGCCCGCTCGAGGAGCGGGCCGAGGTCGCCTGCGGGTGGTGCGGTGGTGACTAGGCCAGCGCAGCGACGCGCTCGACGACGTCCGAGGCGTTCCTGCGGGCCGACTCGATGACGCGGTTGGTCTGCGTCGGGACGTCCTTCGTGAACGCGGTCACGTCGTCGCGGAGCGACGAGGCCGAGGTCTCGAGGTCGGAGCGGAAGGCGGTGATGTCCTTCTGCACGCCGTCGACCTGCTTCTCGACGGCCCGGCGGCGCGTGCGAAGCTCGCGCTCGGCCTTCGTGCGGGCCTTCTTGAGCTCGCGCTCGGCGTTCCTGCGGGCGGTGACGCCGCGCTTCTCGAACGCGGAGAGCTGCTTGTCGACCGTGGTCTTGGCGACGTAGTCACGGACGTCGGTGACCGTCGAGGCGATCGTGTCCCGCACGGTCAGCACGGCGCCGACCTGCACGAGCACGGCCTTCTCGGTGTACGCGGCGACGAGGTCGAGCGTCGAGTCGGCGGCCTTCTCGGCGTTCTTCGCGGCGGCGGTCGCCTCACGCTGGGCGGCGTTCCTGTTGCGGGTCACCGAACGCTGCGCGGTGGTGGCCTTCGCGTCCGTGGTCCTGCGGGCGGTCGCGGTGCGGGTCGTCGTGCGCTTGGCGGCGGGCTTCGCGGCCGTGGCGCGCTTCGCGGCGGGCTTGCGCGCGGCCGGCTTGCGGGCGGGCTTCGCGGCGGCCGGCTTCGCAGCAGCGGGCTTCGCGGCGGCGGGCTTCG
>JAOPZO010000280.1 GCA_025964065.1 Solirubrobacterales bacterium
GACCCGGCCGCGCGGCACGTCCGCGCGGCGCCCGCCGCGCAGTCCGCCGGGCTTCCGGGCGTCCAGCGCGAGCCAGACCAGGCCGGCGACGACGAGCCCGAGGCTCGTGAACTGCGCGTCGGTCAGCCCGAGCAGCCCGGGGTCGTTCCGGCGGACGAGCTCGACGAGGAAGCGCTCCGTCCCCGCCGCGAGGAGGTAGAGGCCGAAGATGACCCCGGGGCGGAACGCGTGCCGGTTGCGCCAGAGCACCCAGGCGACGAGCCCCATCGCGAGCGCCTCGTACACCGGGGTCGGGTGGACCGGGATGTCGGTGGGCACGACGCCGTCGGGGTACGCCATCGCCCACGGCCCGTCCCACGGCCGCCCGTAGTCGCCGTCCCCGGAGAGCTGGCAGCCCACGCGGCCGATCGCGTACCCGAGCGCGAGCGGGATCGCGCAGACGTCGAGGAGCGTCCGCTCGAGCATCCCCCGGTACCTCGCCCAGGCCAGGACGGCGAGCGCGCCGCCCAGCGCACCGCCGTACCAGACGAGGCCCGAACTGCCGAAGAGCGTCCCGAGGACGTCGTCGGAGAGCTCATCCGTGTGGGTCACGACGTAGTAGAGGCGGGAGCCGACGAGCCCGCCGGCGAGCGCCGCGAACGTGATCTCGTAGGCCCAGTCGATGGGCCGGCCGAGCTCGCGCAGCCGCCGTTGGATGATCGCGCCCGCCGCCACGAAGCCCAGGGCGAAGCAGAGCCCGAACGTCTTGAGGGGAAGGCCGAAGAGGTCGATCTCGGGCTGCATGCCCCCGACAGTACGGCTACAGGTAGTTCATCGGGTTCACCGGGGTCCCGTTGATACGCGCCTCGAAATGGAGGTGCGCGCCGAACGAGTGGCCCGTGTTCCCGACGTACCCGATGACCTGGCCCTGCTTGACGTTCGCGCCGACGGAGGTGCCGAAGCGGACCTGGTGGGCGTAGCAGGAGGTCAGCGACCCGGTGTGCTGGATGCAGGTGTAGTTGCCGTAGCCGCCCGAGGCGCCCGTGGGCTGCATCAGGACGACGCGCCCGTTCGCCGCGGCGCGCATCGGCGTGCCCTCGGGCGCGGCGATGTCGAGGCCTGCGTGCATGTGGCCCGGACGCGGCTCGCCGAAGACGCCCGTGATCGGGCCGCTGACGGGGAAGATCCACGCGCCGCCGCCGCCCTTGACGGGCTGGGCGGGGAGCGTGCCCACGTTGCGGCTCGCGGCGGCCGCGAGCTGCTGGCGGATCTTCCGCTGCGCGGACTCCGCGACCTCGAGCTCCTGCTGCAGGCCCTTGCGCTCCTCGCGGACGTTCGAGAGCGCGTTCTGCTTGCCGTCCCGCGTCTGGTCGTAGCCCACGCGCGTGTCGATCAGCCCCTGCTTGATCGCGGAGATCTCGTCGCGCCGGCGCTGCACGATCCGCGTGACGGTCTTCTGGCGCTTCTCCAGCTTGTCGAGCTTCGCCTCGGTGCTCGTCGCCTCGAGCTTCGCGTCGCGGACGAGGCCCAGGATGCGCTGGTCCTGCTCGCCCACGCGCTCGAGGAACTCCCCGCGCTCGAGGAGGTCGGCGAAGCCGTCGGAGTTGAGGACCACGGTCACGAGGTCGGGCGCGTCGGCCTGGTAGAGCTCGACGAGCCGGCGGCCCAGCGCCTCCTTGGCGACCGCGAGGCGGGCCTTCAACCGCGTGAGGCGGGCGCGCTCGGAGCGCAGGTCGCGCTGGAGGCGGCCGAGCTCGGCGCGCTTGGCGTCGAGGTCGGCCTGCACGCGCGCCTCGCGGGACTGCAGGCCGCCGATCTTCTGCTCGAGCCGGTCGATGCGCCGGTTGTAGACCGAGATGTCGCGGGTCAGGACCTTCTCGGTGCCCTTGCGGCGGCCGATCTTCTGACGGGCGATGTCGATCTTGCGTTGCAGCTGCGCCGACTTCGCCGCGGTCGTGGGGGCGCCCTGCGAGAACACCGGCAGGAACAGCCACAGGACGAGCGGGAGCAGCGCGCCGACGAGGAGCATCCGGAGGCGCATCGGGGCCGACGGTAGCGAGCGGAGCGCTCCAGACCTCCCTGCGGAGAGCCTTTACGCGGTTCTGCAACGAAGCTTGCGCGGTCCGCGCGCCGCCCTTCAGCAAACGCTGAGGAACCGCGCCTAGACTGGTCCGCACCATGGCTCGACCTTCTTCCTTCGGCAAGGACACCGGCCTCCAGGCCCGGATGCTCCTCACGATGTTCCTCCTCGGACTCGTCTACGTCGTCCTCATGGCGGCGCTCGTCGGGTCCGGCCTCCCGATCGCCGGGGTCATCATCGGCGTCGGCGCGCTGTTCGCGATCCAGTACTTCTCCTCGGAGGCGCTCGGCCTGCGGGCCATGGGCGCGCGTGAGGTCTCACCGCAGGAGGCCCCCGAGCTCCACGCGATGATCGAGCGCCTCTGCATCCAGGGCGACATCCCGAAGCCGAAGGTCGCCGTGGCCTACACGGACATGCCGAACGCGTTCGCCCTCGGCCGCTCGCCCAAGCACGCGACGGTCTGCGCGACCACCGGGATCATGGAGCTCCTCTCCCCCGCCGAGCTCGAGGGCGTCATGGCCCACGAGCTCACCCACGTCGCGAACCGCGACGTCGCGATCATGACCCTCGCGAGCTTCTTCGCCTCGCTCGCGTCGATGATCATCCAGTTCGGCTTCTTCTTCGGGGGCGGCAGCGACGACGAGGACTCCCCCGGCATCCTGCCCCTCATCCTCGTGAGCGTCCTGGTCTACGTCGTCTCCTTCTTCCTGATGCAGGCCCTCTCGCGCTACCGCGAGTTCGCGGCAGACCGTGGCGCCGCGGTCATCACGGGCCGGCCGAGCGCGCTCTCCTCGGCGCTCCTGAAGATCTCGAGCGGCATGGAGCGCATCCCGCAGCAGGACCTCCGCTCCAGCGAGATGGCGGCGTTCTACATCTTCCCGCCCGGCCTGAAGCAGGGCCTCGGGAACCTCTTCTCGACCCACCCGCCGATGGAGCAGCGCATCGCGGCGCTCGACCGCCTCGAGACGCAGCTGCAGGTGGGCGGCCCGGCCCGCTGATGGGGTTCTTCGACGCGCTGCTCGGCAAGCGGAAGGTCGCGGGGCCGGCCAAGACGGACCGGCTCTTCGCGATGACGACGGCGTCCATCGAACTCGACACGGCGCAGGGCATCCGCACGAACGGGCAGGCGGCGATCGTCTTCCAGCCGCTCGGCACGGGCGACTTCCAGCAGATCGTCACCGAGATGGAGGAGCTCGTGCGCTCTACGGGCGACGAGACCGGGACGACGCTCCGGACGGCCGACGACACCTACGGGTACCGCTGGATGATCTTCGAGGACCCGGACATCGAGGACCTCGTCGTCGGGGTCAACGCGGTCAGCGACGCGCTGGCCGTCGGGGGCTACGGGGACCGGACGCTCTGCGCCGTCTTCGCCTTCGACGAGACCCCGTCGGGCCGCGTCTACTTCATCTACAGCTACAAGCGGGGCCACTGGTACCCGTTCGTGCCGGCCGGCGGGACGCAGCAGCGGAACACGGAGAAGGAGCTGCAGCTCAAGGCGAAGCTCTCGCGCGAGCTGCCCATCGAGCCGGAGCTCGAGCGCTGGTTCCCGCTCTGGGGCATCCCGATCTGAGCCGGGGTGGTCGGGCCGGTGCCCCCGGCGTGGGTCACGGACCCGCACGCCCCCGCAACCTTCGGGCCGCCCGGACCGTCCAAGGGGCATGACCCCGCTCGACGAGGATGGACTGGTGCGCCTGGCGGAGGCCGAGCGCGGGGCGCTCGTCGCCTTCGCACGGCGCCGTCTGGGCTCGGGCCCCGACGAGGCCGAGGACGCCGTGCAGGACGCGCTCGTGAAGGCGCTCCGTGCGGTCCGCCGCGGCGCCCGGCCCGAGCGAGGGCGCGCCTGGCTCTTCACGATCCTCGCCCACTGCTGTGCGGACGCGCGTGCGGGTGCGGCGCGGCGGACGACCGTCCCGGTGCCGGA
>JAOPZO010000328.1 GCA_025964065.1 Solirubrobacterales bacterium
CGCGCCCGGGACCCCGCGGGCCCCGCCGCGTGCCGCGCCCGCGCCGAGCGCTTCTCGCGCCAGGCGACCACGGACGCGTACGCCGCGCTGTTCGCCGAGCTGGGTGCCTGAGGGCGGGCCCAGCTGCCAGACTCGCCGCCGTGCGCACCACCCCCGCCCCGACCGGCCTCGCCGCCCGCGCGGCCGAGCTCTCCTGGTACCACACGATCGACCTGGCGCCCGGGGTCACGACCCGGGGCTGGTTCGACACACGCGGCCTCGTCCCCGAGGTCCCGCTCGCGCTCGACCTGACCGGCAAGCGCTGCCTCGACGTCGGCACCTGGGACGGCTTCTGGGCCTTCGAGATGGAGCGACGCGGCGCGGCGTCGGTCACCGCGATCGACATCGACGACCCGCGGGGCTGGGACTGGCCGCCCAACGCCGAGTTCGACGCGGCGGGCGCCGCCCGGGTGGCGTTCATGGAGGGCTTCAAGTCGCAGGCCGCGGCGTTCGGGCTCGCCAAGGAGGCGCTCGACTCGAAGGTCGAGCGCATCGACTGCTCCGTCTACGACCTCGACCCCGAGGTGCACGGCACCTTCGACGTCGTCTTCCTCGGCGCGCTCCTGCTGCACCTCCGCGACCCCGTCCGCGCGCTCGACCGCATCCGCCGCGTCTGCGGCGGCGAGCTCGTGGTGGCGGAGTCCGTCGAGCTCATCTCCTCGCTGCTGCGCCCGCGCACCCCGACCGCGCGCCTCGAGGGCCTCGAGGAGCCCTGGTGGTGGCAGCCCAACGTCGCCGGCCTGCGCCGCATGGTCGCGAGCGCCGGCTTCGAGCTCCTCGAGACCACCGGGCTCTTCTTCCTCCCGCTCGGCGCGGCGCACCCGCTCCCGCCGCTGCGGAGCCAGTGGCGGGTCCTCGGCACCGCCGCGGGCCGCGAGAAGGCCGTCGCGCGCTTCAAGGGGATCCCGCACACCGCGGTCCGCGCGCGCCCCCTCACCTGAGCGCACCCCGGCGGTAGCATCGGCCCCATGTCCGGACATTCCAAGTGGGCGTCGATCAAGCACAAGAAGGCGATCACCGACTCGCGGCGCGGGGCGATGTTCACGAAGCTCTCCCGCCACATCACCGTGGCGGCGAAGGCGGGCGGCGGCGACGTCGAGGGCAACCCGGGCCTGGCGCTCGCGGTGCAGAAGGCGAAGGACGCCTCGATGCCCAAGGACAACATCCAGCGGGCGATCGACAAGGGCACGGGGGCCGGCGCGAACGAGGCCGACTTCCAGGAGGTCCTCTACGAGGGCTACGGCCCCGGCGGCGTCGCGCTGCTCATCGAGGGCCTGACGGACAACCGGAACCGCACGGGCGCCGAGGTGCGCGCCGCGCTCACGAAGGCCGGCGGCGCCCTGGGCGAGCCGGGCTCGGTGGCCTACCTCTTCGACAAGACCGGCGTCATCGTCGTCGACGCCGACCGCTACTCCGAGGACGACCTGCTCGTCGCGGTGGAGGCGGGCGCCGAGGACATCGAGGTCGACGAGGGCCACCTCGAGGTGCTCACGGCGCCGACCGACCTGCAGACGGTCCGCACCGCGCTCCAGGAGGCGGAGATCGCGTTCGAGTCCGCGGAGCTCGTCTGGCGCCCCAAGACCCGCGTCGAGATCGACGAGGAGGCGCTGAGGAAGCTCATGCGGCTCATCGACACGCTCGAGGAGTCCGACGACGTCGGGGACGTGCACGCGAACTTCGACGCACCGGCCGATGTGATGGAACGCGTCGCCGCCGGCTGACCCCGGCCGTGCCTCGCCTCCTCCCGGCGGTGCTCCGGGAGGAGCCGCAGTTCCGCCTGCTCTTCACGGGGCACGCGCTCTCGATGGTCGGCGACCGGATCACGTTCGTCGCACTCCCGTTCGCCGTCCTCTCCATCGGCGGCGGGGTGGGCGAGGTCGGCCTCGTCATCACGGCCACGACGCTCCCGTTCGCGCTCTTCTCCCTGCTCGGGGGCGTCTGGGCCGACCGGCTCCCGCGCCACCGGGTCATGCTCGTCTCCGACCTCGTGCGCATGGTCAGCCAGGCGCTCTCGGCCTTCCTGCTCTTGTCGGGGAGCGCGGAGGTCTGGCACCTCGCGGCGCTCGGGGTCGTCTTCGGCGCCTCCGACGCATTCTTCATGCCGGCGCTGACCGGGCTGATGCCCGCGCTCGTCCCGCCCGAGCGGCTGCAGGAGGCGAACGCGATGCGGGCGCTCGTCCTCTCCTTCGGGATGGTCACCGGGCCGGCGATCGCCGGGGTGCTCGTGGCGACGATCGGGCCGGGCGGCGCCATCGCCATCGACGCGGCGACGTTCGCCGCGAGCTCCGTCGCGCTCGCCCGCCTGCGGCCCGGGGCCCTCGCGCGGCTCGAGGCGGACCGCACCGCGAGCATGCTCGCGGACCTCCGCGCGGGCTTCGCCGAGATCCGGCGGCGGGCCTGGGTGCAGGGCTTCCTCGTCGTGCTGTTCGTCTACTCCGTCGCCGTGCTGCCGGCGATCTTCGTCCTCGGCCCGGTGCTCGCGGAGGAGGAGATGGGCGGCGTCGGGGCCTGGGCGATCATCACCGCGGCGTTCGGCGCCGGCTCCGTCGTCGGCGACCTGCTGATCCTGCGCTTCAAGCCCTCGCGCCCGCTGCTCTGGGCGGGGCTCGGCTTCACCGTCGCCTCCTGCCAGGCGCTCGTCATCGGCTCGGGCCTGCCCGTCGGCGTCATCGCGGGGCTCGAGGCGGTCACGGGCGTCGCGGTCTCCGCGGGCTTCGGCCTCTGGGAGACGACCCTGCAGGAGCAGATCCCGGAGCACGCGATCTCCCGCGTGGCCTCGGTGGACCACCTCGTCTCCATCGGGCTCATGCCGATCGGCCTGCTGCTCGCCGGGCCGCTCGCCGCGCTGATCGGCATCCACGAGACGCTGTACCTCGAGACGGCGATCGGGGTGCCCGTGGCGCTCGCGGTGCTGCTGCTGCCCGAGGTCCGCTCGATCAGGCGGGGGCGCCCCGCGGCCGTGCCCGGTGCAGCTTGACCGGGGCCGGCACGCCCTTGAGCCGGCGCTCGGCCACGAAGGACCAGTCGAAGCCGCCCGCGTCCCCGATCGCCTTCCGGGTCGCGTGGTCGGCGACGACCGAGCCGGCGCGGGCGACGGTGGTGATGCGGCTCGCGAGGTTCACGGGCCGCCCGAACCAGTCGCCCGCACGGGTGACCGCGGGGCCCGAGGCGACCCCGACCCGCAGCTGCGGGAACTCCTCGCCCTCCGCCTCCGCGGCCTCGAGCAGCGCGTGGGCCGTCGCGACCAGGCGGACGGGATCGGGGGAGACGAGCAGCACGGCGTCGCCGATGCTCTTCACGTAGCGGACGGGCGCCTCGACGACCTGGCCCGCGAGGTGCCCGAGCCGCTCGGCCACGCGCTCGAGCGCGTCGGGCGGGAGCTCCTCGCCGAGCCGGGTGAAGCCGACGAGGTCGGCGAAGGCGACGCTCACCTCGCGGGCGCCGGGCAGCGAGCCCGCTTGCCGCTCGTCGGCGGTGACGACCTCCTCGCGGACCGCGTGGTTCAGGTGGATGAGCAGCATCTGCTCCACGAGCGGCCCCACGAGCGGGACGAGGTTCCGGGCGACCCCCGCGTAGGTCTGCGCGAGCTGCTTCTCCGAGACACCCGGCGCGAGGGCGAGCTCCATGACGGTCTGCCGCATGAGCTCCGCGGTCTGCGCGAGGCCGCGGCCCAGCACGCGGGTCGTCGCCGTCAGCTGGTCCGGGCCGAGCCCCGCGTCGAGGAACCGCCGGGTCGTGCGGGCCGCCTCCACGTCCGTCTCCCCGTACTGGACCGCGTCGACGTCCGCGGGAACCGTCAGCCCGCTCGCCCGCGTCAGCGCGAGCCACAGCTCGAGCGGCACGCCGCCCGTCTCGGCGACCTCGCGGGCCGTGTACCGCTCCCCGGTCCCGAGCGCGCGCGCCGCGCCGACCAGGACGATCGTGCCGTTCCCGGTCGCGCGGGCGAGCTCGGCCTCGTCCGCGAGCCCCTCCTCCCGCAGCCAGGCGAGCAGCTCCTCGCGCTCCGCACGGGCGGGGCCCTCGAGGCCGTCGAGGAGGTCGAGGGCGCCGGGGTCGTCCATGGCCGGAGCGTACGCGCTGGGCCCGTCGTGGGAAGGCATCCGACCCGGGGCGCAGAATGCAGCCGGTGGTGATCGTCCTCGGCATCGACCCCGGCCTGGCCAACACGGGCTACGGCGTCGTCCAGCGGCGGTCCGGCCGCCTGCTCGCGCTCGACGGGGGCTGCATCACGACGCGCCCCGAGGCCACGCCGGAGCGCCGCCTCGCCACGATCCACACCGCCATCACCGACCTCCTCCTCCGCCACGAGCCCGACGCCGTCGCCCTCGAGGCCATCTACTTCGGCCAGAACGTGAACTCGGCGCTCGCCGTGGGCCAGGCTCGCGGGGTCGTCATGCTCGCCGCGGGCCAGCGCGGCCTCGCCTGCCACGACTACACGCCGCAGCAGGTCAAGGGCGCCGTCTGCGGCTCCGGCCGCGCGGAGAAGGACCAGGTGCAGCGGATGGTCCAGTCGCTGCTCGGCCTCACCGAGCTCCCGCGCCCGGACCACGCGGCCGACGCGCTTGCCGTGGCGATCTGCCACGCGAACCACGCGCCCATGGCCTCCGCCCGCATCCGCGCCTCCCGCGGCCACGCCGCCACGACCGGGCGGCCCGCGTGATCGCCCTCGTCGCCGGGGAAGTCGCCGTCCGGCGCCCGGACCACGTCGTGCTCGAGACCGCCTCGGGCGTCGGCTACCGCCTCAACGTCTCCGCCGAGACCCTCCGGCACGTCCCCGCCGCGGGCGGCGCCGTCTCCCTCCACGCGCACCTCGTGGTCCGCGAGGACGCGCTCACGCTCTACGGCTTCGCCACGGAGGAGGAGCGGGACCTCTTCCTCCTGCTGCTGACGGT
Organism: Solirubrobacterales bacterium; assembly: GCA_025964065.1. GTDB lineage: Bacteria > Actinomycetota > Thermoleophilia > Solirubrobacterales > Solirubrobacteraceae > Paraconexibacter. The sequence goes on from JAOPZO010000328.1 coordinate 4,932, forward strand.
CCAGTCCGTCGGGCCCAAGGTCGCGCAGGCGATCCTCTCCGGCGGCACGGCGCGCGAGCTCGTCTCCGCGCTCGCGGCGGGGGACGCCAAGCGCTTCCAGGCCGCACCCGGGGTCGGGAAGCGCACGGCCGAGCGGATCATCGTCGAGCTCCGCGACAAGGTCGGTGCGCCGACGGCCGCCGTCGACGGTGGCGACCCGCTCCGCGCGGACGACCCGCGCTCCCTCGCCCGCGAGGGCCTCGAGGAGCTCGGGTACGCGCCCGCCGAGGTCGAGGAGCTCCTCCGCGGCCTCACGGGCGACACTCCCGAGGCGCTCATCGCCGCCGCCCTGAAGGCCTCACGCCGGTGATCCGCTCACCCGGTGCCGACGAGCCCGACCCGCGTGTCCAGACCCCGGGCGCCACGCTGGAGGACGAGCAGACCGAGGTGACGCTGCGCCCGCGGTCCCTCGACGAGTTCGTCGGCCAGGACGTCGTCGTGGACCAGCTCCAGGTCTCCCTCGAGGCGGCCGCCGCCCGGGGCGAGGCGCTCGACCACGTCCTGCTCGCGGGCCCGCCCGGCCTGGGGAAGACGTCGCTGGCGCAGATCCTCGCGGGGGAGCTCGGCGTCCCGTTCGTGCAGACCGCGGCGCCCGCGCTGGAGCGCAAGGGCGACATCGCCGCGTTCCTCACCGCGCTCGAGCCGCGCTCCATCTTCTTCGTGGACGAGATCCACCGCCTCTCGCGGGCGCTCGAGGAGACGTTCTATCCCGCGATGGAGGACCGGCAGCTGCCCATCACCGTCGGGGTCGGGGCGGGCGCCCGCGTGATGACGCTGGACCTGCCGCCGTTCACGCTCGTCGGCGCCACCACGCGCGCGGGCCGGCTCACGACGCCGCTCCGCGACCGCTTCGGCATCCAGCACCGCCTCGAGCCGTACGGCCCGCGGGACCTCGCGACGATCGTGCGCCGCAGCGCGACGATCCTGGGCGTCGAGCTCGCCGGCGCGGGCGCCGAGGCGATCGCCGCGCGCTCCCGCGGCACCCCGCGCGTCGCGAACCGGCTCCTCAAGCGCGTCCGCGACTACGCCGAGGTCCGCGCGGGCGGCATCGTGACCGAGCAGGTGGCGGGCGACGCGCTCGACATGCTCCAGGTCGACCACCTCGGGCTCGACCGCCTGGACCGCGAGATCCTGAGCGCGGTCTGCGAGAAGTTCGGGGGCGGGCCCGTCGGCCTGAGCACCCTGGCGGTCACCGTCGGGGAGGAGACGGACACGCTCGAGGACGTCTACGAGCCCTACCTCCTGGTCTGCGGACTGCTCAAGCGGACCCCGCGTGGCCGCGTCGCGACCCCGCGCGCCTGGGCCCACCTGGGCCTCGAGCCCCCGCGGGACCCGGCGCTGTTCTGATGCGCCAGCTCACCTCCGCCGAACCACCGCGAGGGGAACCCACAGGTCGCCGCCCGCTCTCCTCTACCCTGTCCGAGCCCGATGGCCCATCTCTTCATCTGCCCCAACTGCGGGAACCGCACGACGCAGCTCGAGCGCACGGCCGGCTTCCGGACGACCCCGAAGGGGTGCCAGAAGTGTGGCTTCGGCTTCCTGTTCGAGCTGCTGGACGACTACTACCCGGCGCCCAACGCCGCGTTCTTCGCCTGTGACAAGAAGGGAAACGTGATCGCCTGCGGTCGCGGCTCCTTCGAGCTGACCGGCCTCGACGACCAGCGCGTCATCGGCCGGTCGGTCGGCGAGGTGCTCGGGCTGCGCTTCGCCGAGGAGCCCGATCCGGTCTCCACCGCGCTCGAGTGGGGCGTCCGCCAGCTCGGCAAGCCCGTCCAGGTGAACGCGGAGGGCGACCTGCCCGCGAAGGCCACCGCTGATCTCTTCCCGGCGTACGACGACGACGGCGGCCTGCTGCTCGTCCTCACGCCGACCCCCTGAGGACCCCATGACCGATCGTCGCCGCAACGTCCTGATCCTCGTCCTCGTCGGGGCGCTCCTCGCCGCGGCCGCGGTCGTGCTCGCCACCAAGCCCACCCGGCTCGGGCTCGACCTGAAGGGCGGGGTCGAGCTCGTCTACCAGGCCAAGCCGACGAACACGACCCAGGTGACGGGCGAGTCCGTCGACCGCGCGATCGACATCATGCGCCAGCGCGTCGACGCGCTCGGCGTCTCCGAGCCGGAGATCCAGCGCTCCGGCGCGGACCAGATCGTCGTCTCGCTGCCGAACGTCACGAACGCCGAGGAGGCCGCGCGCGTCGTCGGCACCACGGCGCAGCTCCAGTTCTACGACTGGGAGAAGAACGTCCTCGGCAAGGACTGCAAGCCCGCGCCGACCGACTTCTCCGTCACGGGCGGGCCCAGCGCGGGGCAGCAGGGCGGCTTGAAGAAGTACGACGCGATCGCGCGCGCCCGGCGCTGCCCGCCGGCCACGAACCTGAACTCCGCGACGGGCGTGAAGTTCTACCTCGTCGACGACGAGAAGCGGCAGGTCATCGCGGGGCCCGAGGAGTCCGAGGAGGTCCTCCGCGAGTCCGAAGCCACGAAGGACGAGAACGGCAAGCCGATCCCGGGCCGCGTCGTCAAGGTGAACGAGGGCACGATCCTCGTCCAGGCCGAGTCGATCAACCCGAACGAGGCCGCGGACGCCGAGGGCCCCGACTCCTGGTTCGTGCTGCGCGACGACGTCGCGCTCGCGGGCACGGACATCAAGAACCCGGAGCAGAACTTCGACAACTCGCCCGGGGGCAGCGGCGGCCCGAACGTCACGTTCGAGTTCACGGACCGCGGCGCGGACAAGTGGCAGGACGTCACGCGCGAGATCGCCCAGCGCGGCCAGTCCTTCGTCGTCACCGCCGACGGCCAGGCCGTCACGGACCCGCAGACCCGCTCGCAGCACTTCGCGATCGTCCTCGACGACCAGCTCGTCTCCGTCCCGTTCATCGACTACTCGCGGAACCCGGACGGCATCGACGGCTCCGCGGGCTCGGAGATCTCCGGCGGCTTCACGACGAAGTCGGCCCAGGCGCTCGCCAACCAGCTGAAGTACGGCGCGCTTCCCATCGAGCTCGAGGCGATCTCGCAGTCGCAGGTCTCCGCCACGCTCGGCCAGGAGGCGCTCGACCAGGGCCTCGTCGCCGCCGGGGTCGGCTTCCTCGTCGTCGTGCTCTTCCTGCTCGTCTTCTACCGGGTCCTGGGCGTCCTGGCGGTCGGCGCGCTGCTGATCTACGGCATCTACCTCTTCGCGCTGATCAAGCTCATCCCGGTGACGCTCACCCTGCCCGGCCTCGCCGGCCTGGTGCTCACGATCGGGGTCTGCGCCGACGCGAACATCGTCATCTTCGAACGCGTGAAGGAGGAGGTCTTCGCGGGGAGATCGATCGCCTCCGCGATCGGGTTGGGCTACCGCAAGGGCCTCTCGACGATCATCGACGCGAACGTCGTCACGCTCCTCACGGCGTTCGTCCTCTTCATCCTCTCCACGGCCGGCGTCCGCGGCTTCGCGCTCACGCTCGGCCTCGGCGTCATCGTCACGGTGTTCTCCGCCGTCCTCGCGACCCAGGCGCTGCTCGGGGTCACCGGGGCCAACGCCCTGAAGAACCCACGGCTCGTCGGCGCCCGAACCCACGGCACCAAGCGCCGGTTCGACTTCAACGGCGCAACCCGGATCATGTTCACGGTCTCGGGCGTGATCCTCCTGGCGGGCGCCCTGGCGATCGCGACGAAGGGCATCACGTTCGGCATCGACTTCGAGTCGGGCACCCGGATCCAGGCCGCGTTCGCGCAGCCCATCGACGAGCAGCAGGTCCGTGGCGTCCTCGCCCAGCAGGGCGCGGAGGCCGCGGACGTCCAGCGCGTCACGGGCTCCGAGCTCGGGGACAACGTCGTGCAGATCTCCACGGGCGAGCTCACGCCGCCCGGCATCGCGGAGGTGACGGCGGCCCTCGAGGCCGAGTTCGGCCAGATCCAGGGCGAACCCCAGGTGCAGTCCGTCGGCCCGACGTTCGGTGAGTCGATCGCGAAGAGCGCGGTCATCGCCGTCATCGTCTCCCTGCTCCTCATCGCCGTGTACATCGCCCTGCGGTTCGAGTGGAAGTACGCCGCGACGACCGCCATCTCGCTCATGCACGACCTGTTCCTCGTGGCCGGGCTGTACGCCGCCACCGGCCGGGAGGTGACGAGTGCCACGGTCGCCGCACTGCTCACCGTCCTCGGCTTCTCGCTCTACGACACGATCATCGTCAACGACCGATTGCGCGAGAACATGCCGCGGATGCCGCGCGCGGCGTTCTCGCAGATCTCGAACCGCTCGATGAACGAGGTCATCGTCCGCTCGCTGTCGACGGTGACGTGCGCGTCGCTGCCGATCGTGGCGCTGTACTTCTTCGGCGGCGAGACGCTGCAGGACTTCGCGTTCGCGCTGCTCGTCGGCACCGTGTCCGGCGCGTACTCGTCGATCTTCATCTCCTCGCCGGTGCTCACGCAGTGGAAGGAGCGCGAGCCCGTGTTCCGCCGCCGCCGCGAGGCCATCGAGGCGCAGTACGGCGAGGTGCCGCCGTTCGCGGACACCAGGCAGGACGTCGACGTCGAGCGGCGCGCCCCGGCACGCCCGCGCATCACGGCGCCCGAGTCGCCCGATCGCGCGGTGCCGAAGGCGGAGTTCGACCAGATGGTCCGCGAGCTCCACGCCGACGCGGCGCCGGCGCCG
>JAOPZO010000343.1 GCA_025964065.1 Solirubrobacterales bacterium
CGCCCCGCCGGTCGCGGAGCCCGCCGCGGGCGACGACGCCTCCCTCGCCGCCGAGCCGACGCCCACCGTCGCGCCCGCGGACGCCACCCCGGACACCCCGGCCGGGACCGCCGCGCCCGAGTCCGACTGGCTCGAGCCCGACGTCGGCGCGGCCGCCGCGACCCCCGAGCCGGACCCCGTCGTCCGCACCCCGGACGCGTTCACGCCGCTGGGCACCCCCGAGCCCTCCGGGCCGCCGCCCGTGCTGCAGAAGGCGCAGGAGTTCGCGGAGAAGCCCGAGGGCAAGGTCGCCCTGGCGTTCGCCGGCGGCGTCGTCGCCTCGTTCCTCCTGAAGAAGCTGGGCCGATGAGCTACCAGATGCCGCCGGAGCAGGAGCGCGAGGACAAGGCGAGCATCGCCTCCGCGATCCAGGAGATCACCGAGAAGGCGCAGCTCCTCGTCAAGGACGAGATCGAGCTCGCGAAGGCCGAAGTCGAGCAGAAGGTCAAGGCGCTCGGCAAGGGCGCCGCGGTCGGGGCCGCCGCCGGCGTCTTCGTCCTCGCCGCGCTGCTCATGATCATGCACGGCCTGGCGTGGCTGGCCTGGTACGTGCTGCCGGTGAACAACACGAGCTTCTTCTGGGGCTTCTTCTTCGTCGCGGGCGTGTTCCTCGTCCTCGCGGCGATCGCGGGGTTCCTGGCGTCGCGCTTCTTCAAGAAGGGCTCGCCGCCCAAGCCGGTCATGGCCATCGACGAGGCCCACCGGATCCAGACCACCGTCAACGAAGCCCGTGCGGCGGAGGTGAAGCGCTGATGGCCGGTCGTTCCCCGGAGGAGATCCGTGCCTCGATCGAGCAGAACCGCCAGGAGCTGGCGGTCTCGATCGGGACCCTGAAGACCGAGGTGGCCGAGGCCACCGACTGGCGGAAGCAGATCACCGCCAACGAGAAGAACGTGATGATCGGCGCGGCCGTGGCCGGCTTCGTCCTCACGGGCGGCATCGCGGCCATCGGCGGCCTCTTCCGCCGTCGCCGCTAGCCCGGCCGCACCGTGCGGCCCGCAGCCGAGGAGCAGCCCGTCGTCCCGCCGCAGGCGGTGACGCTGACCACCCGGACGATCGTGAAGCTCTTCTTCACGGTCGCCGGGCTGCTCGCGCTCGTCTACGTCCTCTACGAGGTCCGCTCGGTCCTGCTGCTGGTGTTCATCGCGGGGTTCCTCGCGGTCGCGCTCGGCCCGGCGGTCGACGCGCTCGCGCGCCGCAGGGTCCCGCGGGCCGGAGCGATCCTGCTGATCTACCTCCTGATCCTCGGGCTGATCGTCGGGGTCGGGCTGCTCGTCATCCCGCCCGTGGTCGAGCAGGTGGACGACCTCGCGCGAGACGCCCCGGGCTACGTCGCCGACCTGCGCGAGAACAAGACGTTCCGCGAGTACGACAACAAGTACGACCTCACGCAGAAGCTCACGGAGCAGGCCGAGGCGCTGCCCTCCCGGCTCGGGGACGCCGCCGGTGCGCTGCAGTCCGTCACCGTCGGCGTCTTCGCCGCGAGCGTCCAGCTCATCACCGTGCTGACGATGACGTTCTTCATGCTGCTCGACGGCAAGCGGTTGGTCGCCTTCGGCGTGCGCCTCGGCGGCCGGAAGGGCGAGGGGCGGCTCAAGACGCTCTCGGAGAACATCTACAAGTCGACCGCGGGCTACGTCGCGGGAGTGCTCACGCTCGGGACGATCGCCGGCGTCAGCGCGTTCGTGATGCTCACGATCCTCGGTACGCCGTTCGCCGTGCCGCTCGCGGTGCTCATGTTCTTCCTCGACCTGATCCCGCTCGTCGGCGCGACGATCGCAGGGCTGATCATCGCGATCGTGACGGCCTTCACGGGCTTCCCGGGCGACCTCATCGTCTGGGCGATCTTCTTCATCGTCTACCAGCAGCTCGAGAACAACGTGCTGCAGCCCTTCGTCTACCGCCGGGCCGTCAGCGTGGCGCCGCTGCTCGTGATCATCTCGATCCTCATCGGCTCCTCCCTGCTCGGGGTCCTCGGCGCGCTCGTCGCCATCCCGGTCGCCGCGGCGCTGCAGATCATCATCCGCGACCTCTGGGCCCACGGCGACATCCGCTCGGCCCCGCCGGACGCGGACCTCGGCTCGCAGCCCGAGCCGCCGCGCGGGGAGCCGGGCCCGGGCAGCCCGCCTCCCGTGGGCTCCGTCGTCGCCTAGGTCCGACCCCGCCGGGCCCTACGGCTCGAGCAGGCGCCGCGGCAGGCCGCCGATGCCCAGCAGCCCCGGACCGACGTGCGCGCCGACGACCGGGCCGATCTCCGAGATGCAGACCGGGCCGTGGCCGAAGACCTCCGTGCCGCGCCGCTCGAGCTCCGCCGCCTGCTCGGGCGCCTGGACGTGCTGGATGAGCCACGCGTCCGCGCCCTCGTCCTTGAGCTGCCCGCCGAACTCCACGAGCCGCTCGAAGGCCCGGCCCCAGGTGCGCACGCGCTCCACGGGGGTGATGACGCCCTTCATCGTGAGGATCGGCTTGATCTTCAGCGCGCCGCCGAGCAGCGCCTGCGCGGCGCCGATCCGCCCGCCGCGCCGCAGGTGGTCGAGCGACTCGACCGCGAACCAGATCTGCTGGATGCCCACGGTCTCCTGGGCGCGGGCGAGGACCGCGTCGATGTCCGCACCGCCCTCCGCCGCGGCGAGCGCGGCCAGCAGGACCATCGCGAGGCCGCCCGCGGCGGTGTCGGAGTCGACGATCTCGATGCGCCCGCCCGGATGGGCCGCGAGCGCCTCCGCCGCGGCCTGCCGCGCGGTCTCGATCGTCCCGGAGATCCCGGCGGTGATGTGCACGGAGACGATGTCGTCGCCTGCGGCCAGCGCGGGCTCGTACACCGCGAGGAAGTCCCCGAGGGACGGCTGGGAGGTCGTCGGGAGGTCGTGGTCGCCGCGGAGGCGCCCGTAGAACGCGTCGAGGTCCGTGAGGTCGCTCTCCCGGGCGCTCCCGCCGCCCTCGTTGACGTACAGCGAGACGACGTCGAAGTCGTGCCGCGCGACGACGTCGGCCGGCAGGTAGTGGGTGGAGTCGGTGACGATGCGGACCCGGGGCATCGGGCGACCCTATCCCGGCGGTCGGCGGGGCCGCCGTGGCAGGATGCGCCCATCGCCACGACCCTCGTCACGGGCGGGACCGGCTTCATCGGCTCCCACGTCGCCCGCGCCCTGCTGGGACGCGGCGACGAGGTGCGGGTCACCGTGCGCCCGCGCTCCCGGCTCGACAACCTCGCCGGGCTCGAGGTCGAGCGGATGGAGTGCGACCTGCTCGACCGCCGCCAGGTGCGCCGCGCGCTCCGCGGCGTCGACCGGCTCTTCCACTGCGCCGGCACGACGTCGCTCCGCGCGAGCGCCGACACGCACTTCCGCGTGAACGTCCAGGGCACCCGGGTGCTGCTCGAGGAGGCGCTGCTCGCCGGGGTCGGGCGCGTCGTGCACACCTCGTCGTTCGCCGCCGTCGGGCCCGCGGGCGCCACGGGCACCGCGGACGAGGCGCAGCACTTCCGGGCCGGCCGCTTCGGGCTCCCGTACGTCAACGCCATGCACGAGGCCGAGGGCGAGGCGATGCGCCTCGCCGCCCACGGGCTGCCCGTCGTCGTCGTGAACCCGACGTACGTCTTCGGCCGCGGTGACGTGTACCGCTCCTCCACCGAGATCGTCCGGCGCTTCCTGCGCCGCGAGATCCCCGCGTACGTCGACGGGACGATCAACGTCGTCGACGTCGAGGACGTCGCGGCGGGCCACCTCCTGGCCGACGAGCTCGGCGAGGTGGGGGAGCGCTACCTGCTCGGCAACCGGAACTTCACCCTCGACCGGCTCTTCGCGGACCTCGGGCGCCTCAGCGGGGTCGAGCCGCCCGCGGTCCGGCTCCCGCTGCCCGCCGCGATCGCGCTGGCCCGCGCCGTCGCGCCGCTCCCCGGGGCGCCCGCAGTGCACGAGACCGAGCTCAAGGGCATGGCGCTGCGATGGGCCTACCGCTCCACCAAGGCGAAGCGGCAGCTCGGCTGGGTCCCGGGCCCGCACGAGGTCTGCCTCGAGGAGACCATCGCCTGGTACCGCGACCGGGAGCCGCTCCAGGTCCGGGCGCCGGGCACGCGGCAGCCCCTGGGCCTCCGCGCGACCGGCTTCGCCCTGCGGCGCGCGAGCGCCCTCGCCTCGCGCATGATCTGAGCCGATGCCCGTCCGCCTGCACCGCTGCCCGACCCCGACGAACTGGCTCTGCCCGTGCGGGCGGGTCGAACGCGAGCTGTGCAAGGCCGGCGTGGCGCACGAGACGGTGCGCGAGCCCCTGCGCAAGCGGGACCGGGACGCCGTCGAGGCGCTCACGGGCCAGCGGAAGGTGCCGGTCCTCGTGCTCGACGGCGGGGAGCCCGTCGTGGATTCCCGCCGGATCGTCGAGCACCTCCGGCGGGCGACGCAGGACGCGCCGCCCGCGGGATGAACGCCTAGCGGCGGGGGCGCTCCTCCGAGACGGAGCCCTCGTCGCCCGCCGGGGTCCGCTCGTCGCGGTCGAAGCGCCCCGTGCGCTGCACCTCGGGCTCCTCGACGCGCGTGGCCTGGGTGTCGTCGACCCGCGGGCGGTCCGTCGTGCCGACGGGGGCACGCCCGCTCTCCACGTCCCGGTCCGTCGCGACGGTCTCGCGGCGCGTGCCGCGCGGTGCGACGACCGGCTCGCGGACGTGCTCGTGGCGGTCGTGGTCCTTGCCGCCCCTGCGGGGCAGCAGCGTGTTGACGAGCAGGAACGCCGCGGCGACCCCCCACCCGAGCTTCGTCCAGCCGTTCGCGGCCGCGAGGCCGAGGACGTCGTCGCCGTCGACGAGCGCGATGACCGAGCAGGCTCCGAGCGCCAGGCCGACGAGCAGCGACATCGTCTTGGCCAGCAGGTGCTGCGCGGCGCCGAAGAGCAGCAGGCCGCCCGCGACGGAGGTGAAGAACGCGGTCCAGCCGTTCACCTCCAGGCCGAGGAAGCTCTCGCCGTTCACGGTGCCGTCGGTCCAGCCGCCCGTCGGGGTGTCGCCGTTCTGCAGGAAGGCCAGGAGGCCGAAGGCCAGCAGGATCGAGCCCAGCACGAGCGCCGGGACCCGCGCGAGGGAGACGCCTTTGTCGACGTGCCCGTCCTTGTGTCGTAGTGCCATGTCCCCTCCAGAGGATCGAGTGTCATGGCTCGGGTGCCCGCCGTCAGGGCGCGGAAACCCCCTGCAAGCGCCGGACGAGGAGGTCGAACAGGTCGGGCGGGAGCGAGCCGCCCGTCGCGCGGTCGTGCCCGTGGGCGAACTCGTGCCCGGCGCCCTCGGGGAGCGCCTCGCGGAGCCAGGCGCGCAGGTCGCCCTCGCCGCCGCGGACCGCGAAGTTCACCCGCCCTGGGAGCCAGCCCGCGTTCGCCGCCAGGACGGGCCGCGGGCCGAGGCGCCGCGCCCAGGTCGTGGCGACGAGCGGGTGGACCTGCGCGGGCTCCGCGAACGCGATCACGGCGACGCCCGGCCCGACCGCCGGCGCGGTGCGGACCGCGCGCTCGAACGCCGCGCGCGCCGTGGCCTTCGCCTCCTCGAGCTCCGCGA
>JAOPZO010000350.1 GCA_025964065.1 Solirubrobacterales bacterium
CGCCCCGCCGCCCCGCCGCGCCGCCGCGCTACCCGAGCGCGTGCGCCGCGACGAGCTCCGCGCTGCGCGCGGGCTGCTCCCACCAGAACATGTGGCCGACGCCCTCGAGCTCCTCGAGCCGGGCGCCCGGGATGGCGGCGGCGATCGCGCGGCCGTTGACGACCTGCAGCATCCGGTCCTCCGTGCCGTGCACCACGAGCGTCGGCGCGTTGATCGAGGCGAGCCGGGCGCTCGTGTCGTGCCCGGCGATGGCCTGCATCTGGAGCATGATCGTCGGCAGCGGCGCCGGCACGGAGGTCGCCATCTCCCGGAACGCCGTCCAGTTCGACTCCTCCGCCGCGAACGCCTTCGAGACGTTCACCTCGTAGCCCGCCCGCAGCGCGCGCTCGCGGTCGCCGCTCATCATCGCGGCGCCGAGCTCCTGCGCCACCGCCGCGTTGGTGAGCACGGAGCCCGGGCCGCCCGAGTACGTGCAGCCGAGCGCCAGCGTCCGCACGCGCTCCGGGTGCGCGAGCGCGAGCTCCTGGGCGACCATGCCGCCCATCGAGATCCCGAGGACGTGCGCGCTCTCCCAGCCGACCGCGTCCATCACGCCCGCGGCGTCCTCGGCGAGCTGCGCGAGCGTGAACGGCGTGCGCCAGGCGGCCGAGAAGCCGATGCCGCGGTGGTCGTACGCGACGGTCTCGAACCCCGCAGCGTCGAGCGCGGCGCGGAACGGCTCGCCCCAGGACGCGTGGGTCCCGCTCATGCCCTGGATGAGGAGGAGCGGCTCGCCGCGGCCCCGCAGTTCGTGGAAGAGCTCGGTGCCGTTGACGGTCGCGGTGGCCATCCACTCAAGCTACAACGGGAGCGCGAGCTGATCGCCGCGCTCCTCGGGCTCCTCCTCGGGCTCGCCCGGGAAGCCCGCCATGCGCACGCCGAGCAGCCGCACGGGGCGCTCCGGTGCGTACTCGCGCAGCAGCTCGCGAGCGACGCCGAAGACGACGTCGAGCGCGTTCGTCGCCTCCCCCACCGTGCGCGCCCGCGTGACCGTCGTCCAGTCGTCGAGCCGCACCTTGATCGCGATCGTCCGGCCCGTCCGCCCGTGCTTGGCGAGCCCCTCGCACAGCTTCTCGGCGAGCTTCTGCAGCTCGACCTCGAGCTCGGCGTGCGCGGTGATGTCGACGTCGAACGTCGTCTCCCGCGACTCGCTGACCGCGATGCGCACGGGCTCCACGTGGGAGGAGCCCTCGAAGCGCGCGGCGGCCCGCAGCCACGGGCCCTGCCGCCCGCCGAACGCGCCCGCGAGCACCTCGTCCGGAGTCGCGGCGAGCTGCTGCAGCGTGGAGATCCCGAGCTTCCCGAGCTTCTCCGCGGTCTTCGCCCCGATGCCGGGCACGAGCGACGGGGGCGCGCCCGCGAAGCGCCGGCAGGCCTGCTCCCGCGTGAGCACGCAGAAGCCGCGCGGCTTCTCGGCGTCCGAGGCGACCTTCGCCACGAGCTTGTTCGGCCCGATGCCCACGGAGGCGTTCATCCCCGTCTGCTGGTTGATCTCCGTGACGAGGCGCCGCATCGCGGCCTTGGGCGAGTGGAGGCCGCTCAGGTCGAGGTAGGCCTCGTCCAGTCCGAGGACCTCCACGAGGTCGACCGTCCCGCGCACGAGCGCCATGACCTTCGCCGAGACGGCGCGGTAGGCGTCGAAGTCGGGCGGGACGAGGATCGCCTGCGGGCAGAGCCGCAGCGCGCGGGAGGTCGGCATGGCCGAGCCGACGCCGAACTTCCGGGCCTCGTAGGAGGCCGTGGTGACGACGGCGCGCGGCCCCGAGCCCGAGACGACGACGGGGAGGCCGCGGAGCTCCGGGCGGCGCTGCAGCTCGACGGTCGCATAGAACGCGTCGAGGTCCAGGTGGGCGATCAACCGGGCCACGCACCGCTGAGGGTACGCGGCCCGGCGGACCGCTCGGCGCTACTTCGTGCTGAGCACGGAGCCCGTCCCGGAGAAGCCGAGGCGGGCGCGGGTCGCGCTCGTGAGGTCGAACTCGCGGGCACCGACGTACGGGCCGCGGTCGACGACGGAGACGCGGACGGTTCGGCCGCGGTGACGCAGCGTCACCTTCGTGCCACAGGGCAGCGACTTGTGCGCGACACCCAGGGTGCCGGGCGAGAGCCGGCCGCCGCAGGCGAGGTGCCCCCCGTACAGGCCCGGGCCGTACCAGGACGCGAGGGCCCTGCGGTACACGTTGACCCGGCCGATGCTGCGGGTCGCGGCGCGGTGGCCACGGTCGCCGGCGAAGGCGACGCGGGTCCGCAGCGCGGCGGGCCGCTGCGGGGTGAAGCGCAGCCGGTAGCTGCCGCGGGCGCTCGTGGTGTCCCGCGCCACCGTCTTCCACCCCTCGCCCGAGCGGACCTGCAGCTGCACACGGCGCCCGGCGAGGCCGGGGCGCAGGCGGCCCTTCACGAGGGTGCGGTTGCCGAACACGACCGTCCGGCGCGCGGACGTGACGAGGAACGACGTGCGCTGCTTCGCCGGCTTCGGCGCGGCACGAGCCGCGGGGGTGGCCGCGGGGGCCGTCGCACTCGGCGTCGCCGCCGGGGTG
>JAOPZO010000354.1 GCA_025964065.1 Solirubrobacterales bacterium
CCGCGGGTGGCGCTCGCGCTGCTCGCCGCGGGGGACGTGGCGCTGACCGCGCACGGCACCGCGCGGGTCGTGGCCGAGCCGCTGCCCGGGGCGAGCAGCGTCGTGGGAGTCGAGCTCGCGGTGGACCGGGTCCAGGAGCACGGCACTCGCCACTTCGAGGTCACGGACGGCGTGCAGTGGCACTGGAGCGACGCGGCGTCTGAGGAGCGCGACGCGCGCGTACGGGCCGCGCTGGCTTCGCTAGCGTCCGCCGGGTGAAGCTCGCGACCTTCCTCGCTCCCGGCGACCCGGCCCCGCAGGCCGGCGAGGTCCGCGGGGAGGAGGTGCACGCGTTCGCCGACGGCACCACGGTCCTCGACCGGCTCGGGAGCGGAGACCGCACCCCCGCCACGGGGGCGGCCTTCGCGCTCGCCGACGTGACGCTCCTCGCGCCCGTCCCGCAGCCCCGCGCGATCTTCGGGATCGGCTTGAACTACCTCGCGCACGCGCAGGAGCAGGGCAAGGAGGTGCCCGGAAAGCCCATCGTCTTCATGAAGGTGCCGTCCGCGGTCCTGCCGCCGGGCGGGCCGGTCGACCCGCCGGAGGCCATGCGGCGGCGGCTCGACTACGAGGGAGAGCTCGCGATCGTCATGGGCGCGGGCGGGCAGGTGGCCGGCTTCGCAGTCGCCGACGATGTCTCCGCGCGCGACCTCCAGCGCAGCGAGCCGCAGTGGACGCGCGCGAAGGGCTTCGACTCCTCGTGTCCCTGGGGCCCGTGGATCACCACGGTCGACGAGGTCCCGAACCCGGGCGACCTGCGGCTGCAGACCTGGGTGAACGGGGAGCCGCGGCAGGACGCGCGGACCTCGGACATGATCTTCGGCGTCGACGCGTGCGTCGCCTTCATCGCCGAGGCGATCACCCTCGCCCCCGGCGACCTCATCCTCACCGGGACGCCCAGCGGCGTCGGGATGTCCATGGACCCCCGGCGCTTCCTGCAGTCCGGGGACACCATCCGCATCGAGATCGAGACCCTGGGAGCCATCGAACATGCTGTCGCCTGAGCTGGAGGCCCGCCTGGGCGAGCTGACCGACCTGCACGCCGCCGGAGCCCTGTTGGGCTGGGACCAGCAGACGATGATGCCGCCCGCGGGCGGGGAGGCGCGCGGGAACGTCATGGCGACGCTCACGACGATCGCCCACGAACGCCAGACCGACGACGAGCTCGGCGCCCTGCTCGACGCGGCGGAGCCGGCCGGCGAGACCGAGCAGGCGATCGTGCGCGTCGCGCGCCGCGATCACGACAAGGCACGGCGCGTGCCGGCGGAGCTCGCGGCGGAGATGGAGCGGGCGAGCTCGCGGGCGCAGGAGCCGTGGGCGACGGCGCGCGCCACGAACGACTTCGCGCTCTTCCGGCCGTTCCTCGAGGCGAACCTCGAGTTGCGCCGCCGTTACGTCGAGTGCTTCGACGACGCCGAGCACCCGTACGACACGCTGATGGACAACTTCGAGCCCGGGCTGACGACGGCCCGCGTGCGCGAGGTCTTCGGGCAGCTCCGCGAGGGCCTCGTGCCGCTCGTGGCGGACATCGCCGCGGCGGAGCCCGCGCCCGTGCTCCCGGGGCCGTTCCCGATCGCCGCGCAGCAGGAGCTCGCGCTCGAGCTGGCTCGCGCGTTCGGGTTCGACGACGGCGCCTGGCGGATGGACCTCGCGGTGCACCCGTTCGCGCAGTCGCTCTCCCCGCAGGACATCCGCGTGACCGCCCGCTACAAGGAGGAGGACCTCCAGGGGCTCTTCGCCGTGATGCACGAGGTCGGGCACGGCCTCTACGAGCACCAGGTGGATCCGGCGCTCGCGCGCACGACGCTCGGCACGGGCGTCTCGCTCGGCATCCACGAGTCGCAGTCGCGGCTCTGGGAGAACCTCGTGGGCCGCTCCGAGCCGTTCTGGCGCCACTGGGGCCCGCGACTGCGGGAGCGCTTCCCGGACGGGGTCGGCGACCTCTCCGACCGCGACCTCCTGCGCGCGATCAACGTCGTCGAGCCGACGCTCATCCGCGTCGACGCCGACGAGGTCACCTACTCGCTCCACGTCATCCTGCGCTTCGAGCTCGAGGTGCAGATGGTCGAGGGGACGCTCGCGGTGAAGGACCTCCCCGAGGCCTGGAACGCCGGGATGGAGGACCTCCTCGGGATCGACGTGCCCGACGACACGCACGGCTGCCTGCAGGACATCCACTGGTCCTTCGGCGAGCTCGGGTACTTCCCGACGTACGCGATCGGCAACATCGCCGCGGCACAGCTCTGGGACGCGATGGGCGCCGCGCTCCCGGACCGTGAGGCCCAGGTGGCCACGGGCGAGTACGGCGCGATCCGCGACTGGCTGCGCGAGCACGTCCACGCGCCGGGCCGGACCGTGGAGCCCACCGCGCTGCTCGAGCGCGTGACGGGCGGCGGCCTAGACCCGGCGCCGCTGCTGGCGCAGCTCAACGCGAAGTACCGCGGCCTGTACGGGATCTGAAGGAGGCGGAGGCGCGCTGGGCCGGGGCGGAGGCGCGGCGCCTCGGGCTGGGCGCGGGCGCGGCGGGCCGCAATTCGAACGGCGCTCCAGGCACCGCTGCGGACCGGCTCAGTGCGAGGTGAGGACCCGGTCGATGAGCCCGTACTCGACGGCCTCGTGCGACTTGAAGAAGCGGTCGCGCTCCATCGCCTTGTGGACCTCCTCCTCCGGGCGGCCCGTGTGCTTCGCGTAGATCTCATCGACGCGCTTGCGGGTCTTGATGATCTCCCGCGCGTGGATCTCGATGTCCGAGGACTGGCCCTCGAAGCCCGAGGACGGCTGGTGGATGAGGATCCGCGAGTTCGGGAGCGCCATGCGCTTGCCCGGGGCGCCGCCCGCGAGGAGCAGCGAGCCCATCGACATCGCGATGCCGCAGCAGATCGTCGCGACGTCGGGCTTGATGAAGTTCATCGTGTCGTACACCGCGAGGCCGGCGTAGATCGAGCCGCCGGGCGTGTTGATGTAGAGCGAGATGTCCTTGTCGGGGTCCGAGCTCTCCAGGTGGAGCAGCTGGGCCACGATCAGGTTCGCGACCTGGTCGTCCACGGGCGAGCCGAGGAAGATGATCCGCTCGTTGAGGAGGCGGGAGAAGATGTCGAACTCGCGCTCACCACGGGCGGAGCGCTCGACGACCATGGGAACGAGGGGCATGCCCAGACCCTAGCCGTCGCGCCGCGCGGGCTCGCGCCCGGGTGGCTGCTTCGGGCGCGGCAGGTCCTCCACGGCGGGAGTCGGGCGCTCGAGCGGCGTGCCGTTCACGACCCGCACCTCCTCGCCCCAGTGCTCGAACGTGAGCTCGTCGCCCGTCTCGAGCTCGTACCGCGCGCGCTCCTGGTCGACGCTCACCCGCAGCCGCGCGCCCCGGACCGTCACGGCGAAGCGGATCGACGGCACGTCCGTCGGCAGCCGCGGGCTGAAGCGCAGCCGGCCGCCCGAGTCGCGCATGCCGCCGAAGCCGTTCGTGATGCCGAGCACCGCGCCCGCGAGCGACGCGATGTGCAGGCCGTCGCTCGTGTTGTGGTGCAGGTCGTGGAGGTCGACGAACGCCGCCTCGCGGAGGTAGTCGTAGGCCAGGTCGAGGTGCCCGACCTCGGCCGCCACGATCGCCTGGGTGCACGCCGAGAGCGACGAGTCGCGGACCGTGAGGCCCTCGTAGTAGTCGAAGTCGCGCCGCTTCTGCTCCGGGGTGAACTGGTCCCCGTGGAGGTGGATGCCGAGCACGAGGTCCGCCTGCTTGAGGACCTGCCGCCGGTAGAGCTGGAAGTACGGGTAGTTCAGCAGCAGCGGGTAGCAGTCGGCGGGCGTGCCGCCGAAGTCCCACGGGTCGTGCAGCAGGAAGCCCTGGTCCTGCGGGTGCACCCCGAGCCGCTCGTCGTACGGGAGGTACATCGCGTCGGAGGCCTTGCGCCACGCCGCGATCTCGTCGTCGGTGATCTCCATGGTCTCGACGAGCTCGGGCAGCCGGGCCGCGGTGTCCGCCGCCGCGCGGAGGTTCGACTGGGCGCCGAGGTTCGTGAACACGTTGTTGTCGACGAGCGCGGAGTACTCATCGGGCCCGGTCACCCCGTCGATGCGGAAGTTCCCGGCGTGGTCGTACGTGCCCGCGCTGATCCAGAGGCGGGCGGTCTCGACGAGCAGCTCCCCGCCCTCCGCGGCGGCGAAGGCGTCGTCGTGCGTCGCGTCGATGTACCGGCGCACCGCGTCGGCGACGTCGCCGTTCACGTGCAGCGCGGCCGAGCCCGCGGGCCAGTAGCCCGAGCACTCCTCGCCGTGGATCGTCCGCCACGGCATCGTCGCGCCGCCCATCCCGAGCATGTGCGCGCGTTCCCGCGCCTGGGGCAGGATGGAGTGCCGCCACAGGAGCGCGTGCCGCACGACCTCCGGCATGACGTAGGTCATCCACGGCAGCACGAACGTCTCCGTGTCCCAGAACGCGTGCCCGTCGTAGCCCGGGCCGGTCAGGCCCTTCGCCGCGATCGCCCGGCCCTCGATCCGCGCACCGGCCTGCAGCAGGTGGAAGAGCGAGAAGCGCAGCGCCTGCTGCACCGCCTCGTCGCCCTCGAGCTCGATGTCGGCCTTCTCCCAGAAGCGGTCGAGGAACGTGCGCTGGTCGCGCAGCAGCCCCTCCCAGCCCTCAGCGGTGGCGTTCGCGAGGCTCGCGGTCACCTGGTCGCGCAGGAACTCCGGGGACTGCCGCGAGCTCCAGTGGTAGGCCATGAACTTCACGAAGCGGAACGGGCGTCCCGGCTTGATCTGGCAGGAGAGCGTCGCCCGGCCCAGGTCGTCCTCGACGTAGATCGCGGTGTGGAGGTTGCTCGCGTCCGAGAGGATCACGTGCTCCATCCCGGCCGCGCACGTCATCTTGGAGTTGCGGGTCGTGTGCGCGAGGACGGCGCGCAGCTCGAACCCGCGCGCCAGGCGCGGCTCGAGCACGTCGCCGAGGTCCTTCCCCTTGCGGGGGTCCTTCGTGCCCGACTGCGCCGGCACGTTCGCCATGAGGTTCGACTGCAGCGCGATCCGCATCGGCCCGCTCACGGCCTCGATCTCGTAGAGGATCGCCGCCGTCGAGCGCTGGGTGAACGACACGAGCCGCCGCGTCGTGATCTTCACCTCGCGCCCGTAGGTCGAGCGGTAGTGCATGGCGCGGTCGAGCGTGCCCGTCTTGAAGTCGAGCACGCGCTCGTGCGCGAGGACCTCGCCGCGCAGGACGTCCACGGGCTCGTCCTCGAGCATGAGGTGGATGACTTTCCCGTCCTGCACGTCGACGAGCGACTGGCCGTCCTCCGCGAAGCCGTAGCCCGACTCGCCGTACTCCAGCGGGAACGACTCGTGGAAGCCGTTGACGTACGTGCCGCTGATGCCGCGCGGCTCGCCCTCGTCGAGGTTGCCGCGCAGGCCGAGGTGCCCGTTGGAGAGCGCGAAGACCGACTCGGTGCGCGCGAGCTCCTCGAGGTCGAGGTGCGGCTCGCGGATCGCCCACGGCTCGACGGGCCACGGCGCCGGCGGAACGACCTTGGCGCTCACGGGAGGAGCTCCGCGAGGTCGTCGACGACGATGTCCGCGCCGCGTTCCAGGAGCGCCTCGCGCTGCCCGGCGCGGTCCACCCCCACGACCCAGCCGAAGTCGCCGGCCCGCCCGGCCTCGACGCCCGCGAGCGCGTCCTCGAAGACCGCGCACTCCTTCGCGGTCAGCCCGAGGCGCTTCGCGGCGAGCAGGAACGTGTCGGGCGCCGGCTTGCCCGGGATCCCCTCGGAGGCGATCGTGGTGCCGTCCACGCGCTCCTCCATCAGGTCGAGCAGCCCGGCGCTCGTGAGCGCGGCGACGGTGTTCGCGCTCGAGGAGACGACCGCGGTGCGGAGGCCCGCGTCGCGCGCGGCGTGCAGGAAGCGCACGGAGCCCTCGAAGACCTCGACGCCGTCGCGCTCCAGCACCTCCAGGAGCTTGACGTTCTTCGCGTTCCCGACTCCACGGACGGTCTCGGCGTCCGGCGGGTCGTCCGGGCCGCCCTCGGGCAGCGTGATGTCGCGGGAGGCGAGGAAGTCGCGGACGCCGTCCTCGCGCGGCTTGCCGTCGACGTGAGCGGTGTAGTCCGTCAGCGGGTCGAACGCGACGAAGGCCGGGCCGCCCTCGTCGGCGCGGCGCTGCAGCAGCGCGTCGAACGCCTCCGCCCACGCCTTCGCGTGCACGGTCGCCGTCCGGGTGAGCACCCCGTCCATGTCGAACAGGCACGCGGCGATGCCTTCGGGGAGCTTGGGCCGGGGCGCGGGCATCGCGGCATGGTGGCAGGTGGCCCGTGCGGGGTCGCCGTCAGTCGTGCGGCGGCGCAGGCAGGGCGCGCGGGACCCGTGGCGCGCCACGGCCCCGTCGGGAGTTCGCGTAGGCCGGGCCGCGCAGCCGGTTGAGCAGCCCGACGGGCCGCAGGCCGCCGCCCGTGAAGCGCGTGGGATCGAAGTCGACGTCGCCGTCGCCCGGGTCCACGAGGCCGTCGAGCACGAGGCGCCCGACCTCAGTGAAGCGCCCGAGCAGGGCGGCCACGGCGATGCCGAAGCCCGCGCCGCGGCGCACCTCGTCGCGCATCGCGTCGAGCGAGGGCCCCGGCCCGCGGCGGTCCGGCGGGAGCCAGCCGAGCACGATCGGGCCCGCGCCCGCGTCGTACGGCAGGCACGTGGAGTACGCCTGGGCGTACCAGCGCGGGGCGGGGAGGAACACGTGGTGCACGAGCGGCAGGTCGGCCGACGCGTTCGCCAGCACGTCCTGGTGGCGCCCCGGCCCGTGGGCGTCCAGGAGCCGGACCGCGATGCCGTAGAAGTCGCCCACCGCGGAGGGGAGTCCGGCGCCCCGGGAGACCCGGGCGAGCACGTCGTAGCTCGCGCCGGGCCGCAGCACCGTGGCGTCCGGGGCGAGCGGCGAGGCGCGCTCGACGGTCCAGCGCCCCCGGCACACGAAGCCCTGCGGGTGGACGGCGCGGGCGCCGCGGGCGGCGCTGATCGCCCGGAACGGGAGGGTGGTCACGGTGGCGAGGGCCGAGGGCATCGTCCCCCGCTTGCCCGTCACCGCCCCCGCGTCACCCGTTGAGGGTCTGCATCCCACTCGCGTCGTAGCGCTCGCCGGCCGGCTCGGGCAGCGCCGCGCCGATGCGCTCGAGGTCCGCCGGGGTCAGCGCGACCCCGGCGGCCGCCGCGTTCTCCTCGAGGTAGGCCACGCGCTTCGTGCCCGGGATCGGGACGACGTGCTCGCCCCGGGCGAGCACCCAGGCGAGCGCGAGCTGCGACGGGGTGCACCCCTTCTCGTCCGCGAGCGCCTTCACCGCGTCGACCACCCCGAGGTTCCGCTCGAAGTTCTCGCCCTGGAAGCGCGGGGAGAAGCGCCGGTAGTCGTCCGGGTCGAGATCGTCGAGCGAGCGGATCGCGCCGCTCAGGAACCCGCGGCCGAGCGGGGAGTACGGCACGAGGCCGATCCCGAGCTCGCGGAGGGCGGGAACGACCTCGTCCTCGATGTCGCGCGACCACAGGGAGTACTCCGACTGCACCGCGGTGATCGGGTGGACGGCGTGCGCGCGGCGGATCGTGTCCGCGCTCGCCTCGGAGAGCCCGAGGTGGCGGACCTTGCCCTCCGCGACGAGCTCCGCCATCGCGCCCACGGTCTCCTCGATCGGCGTGGAGGGGTCGACGCGGTGCTGGTAGTAGAGGTCGATGTGGTCGGTTCCCAGGCGCCGCAGCGACGCCTCGCAGGCCGAGCGCACGTACTCCGGCGTGCCGTTGATCCCGCGCTTCGCCGGGTCCTGCGGGTCGCGCTGGATGCCGAACTTCGTCGCGAGGAAGACCGCATCGCGGCGCCCTCGCAGCGCCCGGCCGACGAGCTCCTCGTTCGTGTGCGGCCCGTACATGTCGGCGGTGTCCCAGAACGAGACGCCGAGCTCGAGCGCCCGGTCGAGCGTGCGGAGCGCCTCCGCCTCGTCCCGGCCGCCGTAGAAGTCCGACATGCCCATGCAGCCGAGGCCGAGAGTGGAGACGGCGGGGCCGTCGGGTCCGAGCGTGCGCGTGTGCATGCCCCGACGGTAGGCCCTTCCGGCGACCGCTTGGATGTGGCGCGTGCCCGAGCCCCGTCCCCTCCCGACCGACCGGGTGCCGCCCGTCGCGCTCGTGCTCACGGGGATCGGCTCGGTGCAGTTCGGCGCCGCGCTCGCCACGACGCTCTTCGACGACCTCGGCGCCGCGGGCACGACGCTCCTGCGGCTCGTGTTCGCCGCGGCGATCCTCGTGGCCGTCTGGCGCCCACGGCCCCGGGCCTACACGCCGGCGCAGCTGCGGCTCGCCGCGCTCTTCGGGCTCGTCCTCGGGGCGATGAACCTCACCTTCTACCTCGCGCTGGATCGGCTGCCGCTCGGGGTCGCCGTCACCATCGAATTCGTCGGGCCGCTCGGGGTGGCGGTCGCGACCTCGCGGCGGCGCGCCGACCTGGGCTGGGCCGCGCTCGCCGCGCTCGGGATCGTCCTGCTCGCCGACCCGGGCGGCGGCTCGATCGACCCCGTCGGGCTCGTGCTCATCCTCCTGGCCGCCGCGTGCTGGGCGGCCTACATCCTGCTCTCGCAGCGCGCCGGGCCGAGCTTCGAGGGCGGCCGCGGGCTCGCGCTCGCGATGGTCGTCGCCGTGCTCGTGCCGCTCGTGCCCGGGGTCCTGGAGGGCGGCAGCGCGCTCTTCGACCCCCACCTGCTGCTGCTCGCGGCCGGCGTCGGGCTGCTGAGCTCGGTCATCCCGTACTCGCTCGAGTTCGAGGCGCTGCGGCGGATGCCGACCAGCGTCTTCGGGGTGCTGATGTCGCTCGAGCCCGGCGTCGCGGCGCTCGCGGGGTTCCTCGTCCTGGGCCAGGCACTCGGCGCGCGGGAGCTCCTCGCGATCGCCCTGGTGGTCGCGGCGAGCCTGGGAGTGACCCGCGCGGCGGGCCGCATGCGCGGTCTCGAGGCCCACTCTTGACACCATGGGGGTCGCCGTGACGTCCCAGAACGTGCCGAACGTGCTCACCGTGCTGCGGATCCTCATGGTCCCGGTGCTGGTGGCCGCCCTCCTCCGCGAGACCCCGAACGGCGACGTGCTCGCCGCGTGCGTCTTCGCGCTCGCGTCCGTGACGGACTACGCCGACGGCTACCTCGCCCGCCGCCACGACACGATCTCGACGTTCGGGAAGCTCATGGACCCGATCGCCGACAAGCTGCTGATCCTCGCGGCGCTCCTGGCGCTCGTGTCGCTTCAGCGCGTGGAGGCGTGGGTGGCGGTCGTCATCCTCGGGCGCGAGTTCGCCGTGACCGCGACGCGGATGGCGGTCGCGCAGCAGGGCGTCGTGGTGAGCGCGGCGATGTGGGGGAAGGTCAAGACGTGCGTGCAGGTCGCGTGCGTCTTCTTCCTCATCGCGATCGACGGCTCACCCGCCTGGCTCGACCTGCTCGTGTACGCGACGGTCGGGATCACGCTCGCCTCGGGCGTCGACTACTTCATCGGGCTGCGGCGGATGCTCCGCGAGGACGACGCGCGGAAGGCGGCGGAGCTCGCGTGAAGTGGGCCGTCGCCCTCGTCGTCGTCGCCGTCCTCTCCGTGGTCGTCGCGCTCACGCTCGCCGTGAGCGCGTCGCGCGACACGGTCCCGGAGCGCCTTCGCGACTGCGTCGTGGAGGGGCAGGCGGGGATCATGCGCAGCGACGCGGACCTCGGCGCGCAGGCGCGCTCGGACGCCGGCGCCGGCGCGCTGCGGGAGGCGGGGCGCACCCGGCTCGGCGAGGACACCGCCGTGCTGCTCGAGGGAACCGGGTACCGCGTGCTCGTGCTGGGAGCGAAGGGCAGCCCCTCGCTGGAGGGCGACCTGGCCCGTCGCGTGCTGGAGCAGACGCCCACCTACGCGCTCGTCGCGAAGGAGACCGACCCGATCAGCGGCGTCCTCCGCGGGTGCATCCAGCTCGTCGCCGGACGGGAGTCCGCTGGATGACGCGGTGTCAGCGCAGCCCCCGGTACCCGGTGCATCTTGTGCTATCACTCCGGATCTGGCCACCACCTCCCCTGACGGAGGACGCAATGTGAGCCCATGCGACACCGGTCGCGACGCAGGTCGAGTGCCATAGGACGGAGAGGGACCCCGACAGCACAGGAGAGGTGCGGCGGGGGCCGAAATGCCTGACGAAGGACCGGGGTTGAGCACGAAGACTGAAGTGCTGCTGGCGGACGAGGCGCCCATCTTCGAGATGGACGAGCTCAGGCCGCTGATCGCTGAGGGGCAGGAGAAGGGTGTCCTGACCTTCGAGCAGATCGCGAACGCGCTCGAGGAGGTGGAAGTCAGCAAGGAGCAGCTCCAGGAGCTCCACGCCTACTTCGTCGAGCACGGGATCGAGGTGGTGGGCGCCAACGGCAAGCCGGCCACCTCGGAGAACGAGAAGGTCGAGAACGCCGCGCAGGCGCGTCGCTCGCCGACCGAGGGCGGACCCAAGAAGCCGGAGATCGACCTCACGGTCGAGCCGTCGCTGGACTCGCTGCGCCTGTACCTCCGTTCCATCGGCCGCGTCTCGCTGCTGACGGCGGAGCAGGAGGTGTCCCTGGCAAAGCGCATCGAGCGCGGCGACATGGACGCGAAGCAGCAGATGGTCGAGGCCAACCTGCGCCTCGTCGTCTCCATCGCCAAGGGCTACCTGGGCCGCGGGCTCACGTTCCTGGACCTCATCCAGGAGGGGTCGCTCGGGCTCATCCGCGCGGTCGAGAAGTTCGACTACCGCCGCGGCTACAAGTTCTCGACCTACGCGACGTGGTGGATCCGCCAGGCGGTCACCCGCGCCATCGCCGACAAGGGCCGCACCATCCGCATCCCGGTGCACATGGTCGAGAAGCTGAACAAGGTCGTGCACGTCGAGCGCCAGCTCGTGCAGTCGCTCGGCCGCGAGCCCTCCCCGGAGGAGATCGCGAAGGAGCTCGAGGTCACCGAGCGCGAGGTCCGCGACATCCTGCGGATGAGCCAGCAGCCCATCTCGCTGGAGAAGCCGATCGGCGAGGAGGAGGAGTCCGAGCTGGGCGACTTCGTCGAGGACCAGAACGCGATCTCGCCGTTCGACATGGCCTCGGACAACCTCCGCAAGGAGAACGTCCATCGCGCGCTGGCGGCACTGCCGCAGCGCGAGCGCGAGGTCATCGAGATGCGCTTCGGCCTCTCGGGCGGCCGGCCGCGCACCCTGGAGGAGGTCGGCCGGGCGTTCAACGTGACGCGCGAGCGGATCCGCCAGATCGAGAACCACACGCTGAAGAAGCTCGAGTCGCTGCCCGAGGCGCAGCGGCTTCGAGACGCCGTCTAACGCCCGCCGGCTCGAGGCCGGCCGCCGGTGTCGCCCCGGACCTGATGCGGACCTGCGTTCGTGTCAGGTCCACGGCAGCAGCGTGATGTCGGCGAGCGCAAGAGGACGCCACGGCGTGCCTGCGAGATCGCGGGTCGTCGCCGCGACGGGCCGCGGTCGAGGCGACGCGGAGCAGCTCAGCCGGCGGCCGAA
>JAOPZO010000355.1 GCA_025964065.1 Solirubrobacterales bacterium
GCGCGGACGGCGAGGAGGCGGGAGTCGTCCGCGAGCAGGCCGCCGCCGTGGGCGACCGTGGCGGCGGTCAGGCGGTCCACGACCCAGCGCGGCGGGACGCCCCGCAGGTCGCGCAGGAGCCCCACGATGGTCGCCTCGCCGAGGCGGGCTCCGGCGGCGCGCTGCGCACTCCCGGCGGACCGGGCCTCCCCGAGCCCGTCGCTGGTCAGCAGCATGCCCCGACCCGGGCGCATCGACGTCCTCCCCACCCGGGCGCCCACGTCGAGGGAGACGCCGAGGGCACGCCGACGTCCGCGTCGTCCCCGATGCGCTTCCCGGTATCGAGGGCGCGCGGGACCGGGTGCCCGGCGGACGCCCAGCTCACCGATCCCGTGTCCGGGTCGAAGACCACACAGACCGCGGTGACGAACTCCGAGGTGGTGCCGACCTTCTCGATCAGGGACTGGTTCGCGAGCTCGAGGAGCCGCGCGGGGTCGTCCGTGAAGCGCGCGAACGTCGCGAGGGCGGTCCGCACGAACGTGGCCCGCCGGGCCGCGGGCAGGCCGTGGCCCATCGCGGGCCCCTGCAGGAAGCGGCAGTTGCGCCCGAGGCACTCGGCGGCGGAGTAGCCCGTGAGGGCCTCGAAGGCCGGGTTGACGAAGGTGAGGGGATGGTCCGGGCGCGTCGCGTCGGTGACCACGATCCCGGACCCCGCCGAGGCGACGGCACGTTCGAGCAGGGAGGCGGCGCTCACCCCGCGCCGCCGGCCAGGGCCGTGTGACCGTGACGACCGTCGCGCCGGCCTCGTCGCCCACCGTGGCCCGGAAGCGGAGCGATTGGCTGACGTCGTTCGGGAGCACGGGCAACGCAACCTACGGGCGGATCACCCCCGGTCCCGGCGGCCCGGCCGTCACTCCACGAGCTTCCAGAACGAGTCCTTCCGGCTGACCTTCCCGTGGGTGAACTCGAAGAGGTCGCAGCCGCGCACCTCGATCGGCGCCCCCGAGGCCTGCGTCCCGCGGATGGTCCACTCCGAGACCCCGCGATCACCAGCGGTCCAGTGGCGGGCGTCCTCGTAGGCGATGTCCGGGATCCCCTCGAACCGCGCCCGGAAGCCCGCGCGGACCGCCTCCCGCCCGACGAGGCGTCGGCCGCCCGGCGCCGACCCGCGGGGTGTGTCGAACACGCAGTCCTCCGTGAAGAAGGCCATGATCGCGTCGAGGTCGTGGGTGTTGAACGCGTCGAGCAGCGCCTGGAGCGGCGGGGGCGCCTCGGGGTCGACGGGCATGCGCGGAACCTCCTGGTGGGAGCGCCCAGGGTCGCGCACCCGGCGGCGCGCCGCAAGGGCGCGGGGGCTCACTCCGCCTGCGGGCGCTCGAGGACGAACGCGAGCGGGCGCTCCTCGCTCCTGCGGTCCATGAGGCCGAGCAGCAGCCCATCGTCCGCGGGGCGGAAGTGGTCGAAGATCGGGTGCTTGTCGTAGGCCATCGTCGCCGTCACCGCGCCCCGGCAGCCCACTCGCGGACCGAGGCGGCGCCGAGCACCGGGTTCGGCGGCGCCCCCCGCCGTCGTCCGTCCGGCAGACGATGGGGTCGACGTCGTCGCGGTCGCGGAACGTCTTGCCGATCCACCCGAGCGCCGCACGCTGGCGCTTCGCCGGGGTGGCCCGTGCGAAGGCCCCGCGCGGCACCGCCGCGCGTGCCGCCCGACGCTGCCGCGCGAACGTGTTCGACTGTTGACAACTCCGGGGCCCGGGAGGACGCTCCTCGGCATGCGCGTCCGGAGCGTCCTGGCCACGATGGTCGTCCTGGGCGCGCTCGGGCTCCTCCCCGCACCGGCCGGCGCGAGAAGCGTCGCCTATGTCGACCAGGGCGCGGTCTGGCTCTCCACCCTCGACGGCGAGCAGAAGGTCCGGCTCGCGGGCCCGGTGACCCGCCCGGACGGCGCGGTCGAGGCGTACATCGATGTCGCGCAGGCCGACAACGGCCGCATCCTCGCGGTGCGCAACGAGCCCGGGAAGACCGCGCGCCTGAGCACCTACCGCGTGTGGGAGCCCGACGGCACCTCGACGGTGCAGGGCCCGCTGACCGCACCCGCGGGGTGGTTCATCTCCATCTACCCCCTGGGCCTCGACCTCTCGAGCGACGGGACCTTCGTGACCTACGGGTACGCCAACAGCTCCGGCTGCTGCCCGATCACGGGCGCCGACGGCACCTACGTCCGCAACGCCGACGGCAACGTCCTCGACCCCATCGACGTCACCACGGGCGACTGGCCGACGTTCTCCGGGAGCCGCCTCGTGACCGGCTCGGGGACGACCACCTCGACCCAGGACGCCGCCGGCGCACCGCTCGGCCCGGCCTTCACCCCGTGGCTCGACTTCGGCGCGGTCGGGCTCGACCTGCTCCGGACGGACGTCGCGGCGAACGGCAAGGTCGCCGCAGCCGAGTTCGAGCAGCGCGACCCCAACAGCGCGGTGGTCGTCGGGAAGGTCGCCGTCCTCGGGATCGACGCCCTCGGCGGCGCGACCACGGGCACGCCCGACTGCTTCCTGGCGAGCACCGGCCCGGCCTCCGACGCCTCGCTCTCGCAGGACGCCACCCGCATCGCGTGGCGCGACGGCGGCGGCGTGAAGGTCGCCGGGACGCCCGTGACGGCCGCCGATCCGTGCGTGCTCACGAGCCCGCCCGTGACGATCTCCGCCACGGGCACCCATGGGTCGATCGGCGGCGCGGACGTCACCCGCTTCCTGCCGGTGGTGCCGCCGGCGGCGGGCCCCGGCACGACGCCGCCACCGCCCGGGACGACCACCCCGCCCCCGACGGCGACGGGCCCGGCACCCACGACCCCCACGCCGCCGACGCCCGGGCTCGGGGTCGCCCTCCCGGCCCGCGTGTCGGTCGCCGCGCTCCGGGCCACCCGCGG
>JAOPZO010000356.1 GCA_025964065.1 Solirubrobacterales bacterium
TGCCCCGCCAGGCGGGCGGCCCGGCGCCGCTGCCGCGTGTGGGCTACTGGACCGTCTGGAATGAGCCGAACCAGCCCGGCTGGCTGACCCCGCAGTGGGCCGATGACCCGCGCGGCGGCGCGAGGCAGATCGAGACCGCGCCGCGCATCTACCGCGCGCTGATGGACCAGATGTACGCGAGCCTGGTCGCGACGGGGCACGCGAACGACGTGATCCTCATCGGCGAGACCGCCCCGAAGGGCCAGGAGCGCGTCACGGGCCCGACCCGCGCGCTCAAGCCGGGGCGCTTCATCCGCCAGCTCTACTGCCTCGACGACAACCTGCAGTTCCTGCGCGGGACGAGCGCCGAGGTCCGCGGCTGCCCCGTGAACGACCCGGCCGCCCGCATGGCCGCCGACCACCCCGCGCTCTTTCAGGCCTCGGGGTACGCCCACCACCCCTACGAGCTGAGCTTCGCGCCGAACCAGCGCCCGAAGACCGCCGACAACTACACGACGGCGAACCTCGACCAGCTCTCCTCGCTCCTGCGCCGGATCTACCAGCGCTACGGCCAGAAGCCGCCGGGCGGCGGGCGCGACGTGCCGCTCTACCTCACGGAGTTCGGCTACCAGACCGACCCGCCCGACCCGGCCGGCGTCTCCTTCGCGAAGCAGGCCGCGTACCTGAACCACGCCGAGTGGATCACGTACCGCAACCCGCGCGTCCGGACGCTCACGCAGTTCCTGCTCGTCGACGACAAGGGGACGGGCGCGAAGGACGCGCTGACCGCGTTCGGCGGCACGTTCCAGAGCGGGCTGACGACGGAGGCCGGGAAGGTCAAGCCGGCCCTGGCCGCCTACCGGTTCCCGATCCACGTGCCCTCGCGCGCGGTCCGGCGGGGCGGGAAGCTCCGCGTCTTCGGGCTCGTCCGCCCCGCGGCGAACGGGAGCGCTGCCCGGGTGCAGGTGCAGCTGCGGCGGCCGGACGGGAGCTTCCGGCGCCTGAAGACCGTCACGGCGACGAAGGCGCGCGGTTACGTCAACACGACGTTCGCGGTCGGGAAGTCGGGCGTGGTGCGCCTCGCGTGGACGAGCGGCGGCAGGACGCTGAGGACGCGGTCGGTGTCCTACCGCGTGCGGTAGGGGCCCGAGCGCGCCTCGGGCCGCCGCGCCGCACGTTCGTCGGCCTCGGGCCGGCGAAGGTGCGCGCCGTGAGGCGGCGGCGATACCCGCCGAGGCCGACCCGGCCCCCGCGCCGGCGCACGCTCGTCGGCTCCCGGCCGATGAAGGTGCGGAGCGCGAGCCGGGGCGCCCGCCAGGAGGCCGGCCGCGGGCCCTTCGCCCGCTCGGCGACGCCACGCGGGCGCAGAGGCCCCACGACGCACGTTGCCGACGCCACCCCGCGCCCGCCCCGCTACACCAGCGTCGCCGGCGCCCCCGGGCGATCCACGAGCTCGGGCGGCAGCGGGCCCGGCCCGCTCGCGTCGCATGCCCGCTTGAGCAGCTGCTCGTACTGGTCGGTCACCGCGTCCCAGGAGTAGCGGCGCGCGCGCTCCCGGGCCCGCCCGCGGTACTCCTCGACGAGCTCGGGGTGGTCGAGGACCCGCTCGAGCTGCTCCGTCAGCGAGGCGACGCCCTCGGCGCCGGAGAACGTCAGGCCGGCCTCGCCGACCGTCTCCACGTTCGGCGCGTGGTCGTTGACGATCACGCAGTTGCCCGCGGCGAGCGCCTCGAGGATCACGGGGTGCGTGCCCCCGACCTCGGTCGGCGCGCAGAACGCGTAGGCGTGGCGCTGGAGCTCCCAGTAGCCGCGCCCGAAGACGTAGCCCGGGAAGACGACGCGCGGGTCGCCCTTGCGGCGCACCTGCTTGATGTACTCGTCCGCGTAGGGCGCCCCGCCGACGACCACGAGCTTCATCCCGCGCGTCGTGGAGGCCGGGATCCGGGCCCAGGCGTCGACGAGCACGTGCGGGTTGTTCTCGGGCTCCAGGCGGCCG
This sequence comes from Solirubrobacterales bacterium, assembly GCA_025964065.1. GTDB lineage: Bacteria > Actinomycetota > Thermoleophilia > Solirubrobacterales > Solirubrobacteraceae > Paraconexibacter. The sequence goes on from JAOPZO010000356.1 coordinate 1,976, forward strand.
ACGAAGAGGATGTAGTTGCGCGGCTCGAGGCCCAGGCGCTCCAGGGTGGGCGAGGCGCCCGGCTCCGGGTCCGGCGGCTCCTCGACGCCGTAGGGCACGACGCCGATGCGCTTGCCGTAGCGCTGCTCGAAGATCTCCGCGACCGCGTGCGAGTCGGTCAGCGCCGTGTCCGCCCAGCCCGGCGCGTTGCGCTCCGCGAAGCGCAGGTACGTCTTCGCGACCCCGGGCCACTTGGAGCGGTCGGAGTCGAGGCCGTCGACGTTGATGACCGTCGGGATCCCCGCCGCCCGCGTGATCAGGCACATGGGCGAGTTGCCCGCGATGAAGAAGAGCGCGACGTCGGGCTTCACGGTCCGGGCGGCGTGGATCGCGCTCAGGAACGTGTGGGTGAACGTGTCGAGGTACTTGTTGCGGACCGTCGGCAGGTGGACCAGGCGCGCGCCCTTCCACTCCTTCAGCCGCCGGTCGACGACGTGCGGGCGGCAGTACACGATGACCTCGTGCCCGCGGTCGGTGAGCCGACTCGCGAGCTGCTCCGCGGCCGTCTCGAAGCCCGAGTAGGACGCCGGGATCCCGCGCGTGCCGAGGATCGCGACCCTCATGTCCGTCCTCCGCCTGAGATGGCGAGAGCATAGGCATCGGCATGCGCCCGCGCGCTCCGCGCCCACGAGAACTCCGCGGCGCGGCGACGGCCCCGCTCCGTGCGGTCGCGGCGGAGCTCCGGGCTGCGGGCGAGGTCCTCGAGGAGCTCCCCGAGCGCCTCGGCGTCGTGGGCGCCGACGTACAGCGCCGCGTCGCCGCACACCTCCTGCACCCCCGCGCTGCGCGCCGCGACCACCGGCGCCCCGGCGCTCATCGCCTCGAGCGGCGTCAGCCCGAAGCCCTCGTGGAGGCTCGGGTGCACGAGCGCCGCCGCGTGCGCGTAGAGGTCGGCGAGGTGCTCCGCGTCCGGCCTGGGCGCGAGCAGCACGCCCTCGATGCCCGCCGCGCTCGCGGAGCCGGCGAGCACGAGCGGCAGCGGCTCCTCGGCCGCCGCGCGGTACCGCGCGTAGCCCCCGAGCAGCAGCGCGAGGTTCTTGCGCGGCTCGTCGTCGCCGACGTAGAGGAAGTGGCGGGGGGTCGCGGCGCGCGGGCGGCGCGCCTCGGGCTCCTGCCCCGGCCCGTGCCGCGCGACGACGATGCGCTCCCGCGGCACGCGCCAGCGGCGGTGGACGTCCTCCGCCGTGGCCTGCGAGACCGCCACGACGACCGCGGCACGGCGGGCGGCGGCGCGGTGCGCGACGAGCGCGTAGCGGCGGAACTTCGGGTCGAACGCCTTCGGGAAGTGGACGAACGCGAGGTCGTGCACCGTGACGACCTGCGGCACGACGCTCGGGAACGCGCCGGCCGGGAGCGGGTGGTGGAGCACGTCGCAGCCCAGGGCCCGCGCGCGGCGCGGGAGCTCGACGTTCCCCCACTGCAGGTCCGTCGCGAGGTTCACCGCGGAGCGCACCCCGCCGCGCCCCGGCGCACGGCGCGCCTCGTGCCGCGCCTCGACGACCTCGACCCCCAGCTGCTCGAGCGCGGGCACGAGATGCGCGAGGTAGACGCCGGTGCCCGAGTGCCCCTTGAGGGCGAACGTCGTGTCCAGGAGCACCCGCATGCGGTCCACATCATCGCGCGCTCCCCTACCCTGTGGCCCCACATGGGCCTCGCCGCCGTCCTCGTGCCCGCGGGCCCCGGCCAGATCGAGCGGGATCGCGTGCTCGACCTCCTCGACGCGCTCGCCACCCACGAGCCCGCGCTCCTGCGCGAGTGCGTGGTCGTGGATGACGGCGCGCGTCCGCGCAGCGCCTTCCCGCTCGCGGTCGACGTCATCGCGAACCCGCGCCGCGGCCGCGGCATCGGCACCCTCGGCGGCACGGTGGCCGGGACCCTCGCCGGGCTCGGGCACCTGCACCGCACCGCACCGGGCGCCTGGGTGCTCCGCCTGGACGCCGACGCGCTCGTCATCGGGCCGCTCACCGAGCGCGTCGAAGCCGCGTGGCGCCCCGGCGACGGCATCCTCGGCTCCTGCTCGCGGACCTGCAACGGGGAGCCGCGGGACCTGCGCGGCGTGAGCCGCGAGGTCAAGCGCCACACGCGCCCCGTCTGGGCCTGGCGCCACCCGCCGCGACGCCCCTGGTGGGTCCGGCCGGCCGACCCGTTCGTGCGCGG
>JAOPZO010000369.1 GCA_025964065.1 Solirubrobacterales bacterium
GCGGTCGCGGCGGTGGCCAGGCGCGGCGCCCCCCGGCGCTTCACGGCCGGCACGACGCCCACCACGGACACCCGCCGGCCGTTCCGCTTCACGACGACGGGGGCGCTGCTGCTGCCGGCCGGGACCACCCGCACGACGGGCTGCCGCGGGCGCGTCGCGGTCCGGGTGAAGGCCGGGACCCGGACGCTGTCGCTGCGGCGGGTCTTCCTCCGCCGGGACTGCACGTTCACCTCCACCGTGGCGTTCGGGCAGGTCCGGCGCTTCGAGGGCCGCCGCAGCCTCGCGGTGCAGGTCCGCTTCGAGGGCAACGACGTGCTGCTGCCGCGGGCGGCCGCCACCCGGACGGTGGCGGTGCGGCGCTAGCCCCCGGGGAGGGGGAGGACGGGGTCGCCGGCGTCCGCGCCGGCGGCCCCGCCTCAGCCCGCGGCGGGCTTCGGGTCCGGGACGATCGTCGCCGTGTAGGTCAGGCGCGCCGTCCGGTAGAGGCAGAAGAACCGCGTGATGTTGTTCGTGCCGACCTGCGCGGTCGGCTTGGAGAAGTCGTTGCAGGCGCCCTTGCCGCGTGAGGCGCGCCAGGAGACGGTGCCGGCCTGGTCGATCGCCAGCGCGGGTGCCCAGGTCGGGACGGAGAGCCCGATGACGTTGCCCTTCTTCACCGGGATCGACCTGTCGAGCGCGAACGTCGGCGTCGTGCCGAAGTACGGCTTGAGCGCGACGGGGCTGCCCTGCGCGAGGACGCGCGCGTAGAGCTTGTTGCCCGGGCGCAGGACCGTGAGCTGCGCGCTCGACTCGCCGCCGAGGTTCTTCTCGAAGAACTCGATCTGCTTCTTTCCGGGGTTGGCGAGCTTGATGGTCCAGGCGACGATGCGCCCGTCCTCCTTGACGACGTGGGTGCCGCGCTCCGCGCCGACCTTCACCTGGTAGCCCGTGGTGCGGGAGATCGCGAGGCAGGGCTTCGCCGGGCAGGCCGGGGCGGGCATGGCGGTCTCGCCCGGGACCGGGCCGACCTCCTGGAAGGCGGCGACGGCGAACGCCGGCACGGCGATGGTGGCGGCGGCTGCTGCTGCTGCGAGGACCGCTGAAGTCTTCTTCATCACAGCCCATTCAACACCCTGGGGACGTCGAGTTGCGGGGGAAGAACCCGCACATGCGGCCAATAGACTGCGCCTGGCATGGCTGCGATCGACGTCCGGGGTCTCGAGCGGGAGTACAGGAGCGGCCTGAAGGCCGTCCGCGGGATCGACCTGGCCGTGGCACCCGGGGAGGTCTACGGCTTCCTGGGCCCGAACGGCGCCGGGAAGACCACGACGGTGCGGATGCTCGTGACGCTGCTGCGGCCCACGGGCGGCTCGGCGACCGTCGCCGGCTTCGACGTCGCGACGCAGCCCGCGCAGGTCCGCAAGCGGATCGGGGTCGCGTTGCAGGAGGCCGCGCTCGACCTGCTCATGACCGGACGGGAGCTCATGGAGCTCCAGGCGACGCTCCACGGCATCCCGCGCCGCGACGTGCGCGCCCGCGCGGAGGACCTCGTCGGGCGCGTCGGGCTCTCCCAGGCCGCCGGGCGCCGCGTCGGCACGTACTCGGGCGGCATGCGCCGGCGCCTGGACCTCGCGATGGCCCTGATCCACGAGCCCGAGGTGCTCTTCCTCGACGAGCCGACCACGGGCCTCGACCCGACCTCCCGCGCGACGCTCTGGGACGAGGTCCGCCGCCTGAAGGCGGAGGGCACGACGGTCTTCCTCACGACGCAGTACCTCGAGGAGGCGGACCAGCTCGCCGACCGCGTCGGCATCATCGCCGACGGCGTCATCGTCGCCGAGGGCACGCCCGCCGCGCTCAAGGCGGAAGTCGGGCTCCCCCACCTCGACATCACCCTCATGGACTGCTCGGACCTCACCCGGGCGAGGGAGCTGCTGCAGGCCTTCGGCGACGTGCGGCCCGCGCCCGCGGGCGTCGACGTCTCCGTGGCGGTCGCGGGCGGTGCCACCGAGATCGCGCCCGTGGTGCGCGTCCTCGACGAGGCGGGCTTCACCGTCGCGTCGCTGGAGCTCGTCGCCCCCTCGCTGGACGACGTCTTCGCGGAGAAGACGGGTCGCCGCCTCGAGGGCGCGGCCGAGCCCGTCGCGGCGCCCGCGTGACCCGCGTCGTCCTCGCGCTCGCCCGGCGCGCGATCCGCGCGAACCTCCGCAAGCCGCAGTTCCTCGCCCCGCTCCTGATCTTCCCGACGCTCTTCCTCGCGGTGAACGTCGGCGGGCTCACGTCGACCACGAGCCTCCAGGGGTTCCCGGAGGTCCGGGGCTTCCTCGACTTCCAGCTCGCCGGCGCGCTGACGCAGTCCCTCCTGCTCGGCGGCGTCTCCACCGGCATCGCGAGCGCGCTGGAGATCGAGGGCGGCTTCTTCGACCGGCTCGTCGCCTCCCCCATCCCGCGCGTCGCGATCGTGCTGGGCCGGCTCGTCGCCGCCGGGCTCGTCGCGGGCGTGCAGGTGCTGTTCTTCCTCGCGCTCGGGCTCGCCTTCGGGGCCGAGATCGCCGGCGGCGTGCCCGGGGTCCTCGTCGTCCTGGTGATCGGGATCGTCGCCGGGGTCGGCTTCGGGGCGCTGGGGCAGGCCATCGGCCTGCGGGCCCGGAACGCCTCGACCGTGCAGGGGATCTTCCCGCTCGTGCTCGTGATCCTGTTCGTCTCCTCCGCGTTCTTCCCGCGCGCGCTGCTCTCGCCGCCGTCGGACACGATCTCGCGCTTCAACCCCCTGAGCTACCTCGCGGACGGTCTGCGCGACCCGATCATCTCCGAGGTGAGCTGGACCCCGGTGCTCGAGGGGCTCGCGGCGGCGACGGGGATCGCGGTCGTGGCGATGGGGCTGAGCGTGCTGGCGCTGCGCGGACGGCTGCGGGACGCCTGATGGGAACGAACCTCGCTGTCGTCGTCGCGCTCGTGCGGCGCGCGCTCAACGAGATCACGCGGGTGCCGGGCGCGGCGATCCCCGGCGTGCTCGCCCCCACGATCTTCGTGGTCGGCCTCACGAGCGTCTTCGGGCAGGCCGACCGCGTCGTGGGCTTCGGCGAGGTCGACTTCCGGACGTTCGTCGTCCCCGTCGGCTTCCTGCAGGCCGCGGGCTTCACGGGGGCCGCGACCGGGGTGAACCTCGCGCGCGACATCGAGCAGGGGTGGTTCGACCGCCTGCTGCTCTGCCCCGCCCCGCGCCTGACGGTGCTCACGGGGCTCGTGGCGAGCGCGGCGCTCCGCTGCCTGCTGCCCGTGGCCTTCCTGTTCCTCGTGGCGATGGCGATCGGCGTGGACTTCCCGGGGGTGGACGGGCTGCTCGTGGCGCTCGTGCTCGTCATGGGCCTCGCGTCGGTGTTCGCGTGCTTCGCGGTGGCGCTCGCGCTGCGGTTCCGCACGCAGCAGGCGGCGCCGCTGATGCAGATGGGCTCGTTCGTCGGGGTGCTCTTCACACCCGCGTACGCGCCGAAGGACCTCCTGGCCGGGTGGCTCGAGGTGCTCGCGACGGTGAACCCGGTGACGCTCGTGCTCACCGGCGCGCGGCAGGGGTTCGTCGGCGGCGTGACCTGGGGCGACACCTGGCCGGCGCTCCTGGCGATCGTGGGGCTCGTGCTGGCCTTCGGCGCGCTGGCCACGCGCGGGCTGCGGCGCTACTCGGGCTAGCCGCGCAGGCGGAGCGTCTTGGTGACGCCGAGGTCCGGCGCCAGGTCGACGCAGCGCAACCGCACGCAGCCCGGGCGGGTCGCCTCGGCGGCGAAGCGGACGCTCCGGGCCGTGCCGAAGACCCCCGAGGGGATGCGAAGGGCGATGCTCGTGCGCGAGGGGCGCGTGAGGGTCGCGGTGCCGACGGTCGAGGGGAGCGCGCCCGGGACCTCCTTCGTGACGGTGACGCGGAAGGCCCTGCCGCCGGGCTGCGAGGTGACGCAGGCGAGGCGGTCGGCCATCGTCGTGCGCGGGGTGCTCGTGGTCCAGAGGCGCATGCAGACCGAGCCGGGCGGGCCGGCGTCGTCGGCCTCCGTGAGCAGGTCGGCCGGGGTGAGCGGCGCGGCGAAGGAGAGGGCGAAGCGGACGCTGCCGTCCGTGCCGCGGGTCGCCCCGACGCGCTTGAGGTCCGGCGTGCCCTCGGGGGCGTCGGCGCGGTCGGAGGCGACGACGCTCGTGGGCGCCTGCGCCACGGCGACGCCGGTGCCGAGCGACGCCAGGGTGACTGCGCCGGCCAGGAGGACCCTCATGCCCGACATGATGACGCCGCCCGGGGGCGGCGACGCCGCCTGCAAGGGCCCCTGCAGCGCCTCAGCGCCCTTCGTAGGTCGCCTTGCCCGGGCCCTGGGTGAGGAACGACCGCACGGCGTTCCTGAGGTCCTCGGTGCCGAAGAGCCCGCCCGCCACCTCCGGGACGATGGCGTCCGCCGCGCGGGCGCCGCCGCCGATCTGCGCCCGGACGATCGCCTTCGTGGCGGCGTGCGCCCGGGTCGGGCCCGTCGCGAGCTTCATGGCGAAGGCGCGCGCGGCGTCGGCGAAGCCGTCGGCCGGGAGCACGCGGTTCACGACGTTCCAGCGCTCGAGCGTCGCGGCGTCGTAGAGCTCGCCCGTCATGACGAACTCCCGTGCGCGGGCGGGGCCGGCGCGCTCGGCGAGCCGCTGTGTGCCGCCCATGGCGGGCGTGAGGCCCACGACGGTCTCCACGAGGCCGAACCGGGCGCCGTCCGCGGCGAGCAGCAAGTCGCAGGCGAGGCTCAGCTCGAAGGCGGCGGTGAGGCAGAGCGCGTGGGCGGCGAAGACCGTGGGGAGCGGGAGCTCCTCGACCGTGTGGATGATCTTCAGGAGGTCGGTCCACAGCGTGGCGCCCTGTTCGACGGTGAGCCCGTCGAAGAGGTGGACGTCGACGCCGCCGGAGACCGCGCGGCCCTCGGCCTGGATGAGGAGCGCGCGCGGCGGGTCGGCCGCGAGCGTGCGGACGTGCCCGGCGAGCGCGTCGATCAGCGCCCGGTCGAACAGGTTGAGCGGCGGCGCGGCGAGCGTGAGGATCGCGAGCGGGCCGTCGTGCTCCAGGCGGACGGGGCTGTTCATGCGTCTGCTCCTTCGCCGCGGTAGGCCGCGGCGGCCTGCGCGATCCGGTCGGGGTCGCCCGGGGCGGGCTGCCACGGGAGGACGAGGGGGTCCTTCTCGGGCTGGCCCGCGTAGCGCGGGATGACGTGCATGTGGAAGTGGAAGACGGTCTGCCACGCGTCGGCGCCCGCGCAGTTCAAGAGGTTCACGCCGTCCGCGCCGAGGTGCTCGACCGCCAGGCCGGCGACCTTCTGGGCCGTCGCGGTGACCGCCGCGAGGTCGTCCGCGTCGATGGAGTGGAGGTCCGTCGCGTGCGAGCGGGGGATGACGAGCGCGTGCCCGTGGGACCCCGGGTTGATGTCCATGAAGGCGATCGTGCGATCGTCCTCGTAGATGCGTGACGACGGGAGCTCCCCCGCGATGACCTTGCAGAAGATGCAGCTGGGATCGGTGACCACGACGCGGCAGCCTACGGCACGGCGCCGGACGGCCGTGGCGGTGCTGGCCGTGCTGCTCGCCGGCCTGACCGGCTGCGCCAGCGGCGGCACGGACGGCCGCGG
>JAOPZO010000409.1 GCA_025964065.1 Solirubrobacterales bacterium
GATGGTCGCCGCGACCCCCGCCACGCCGCCCGCCGCTCCCGTGCCCGCGCCCGCCGCCGCCGCGGAGGCCGAGCGCACGGAGCGCCTGGCGAAGCGGACGCAGCAGCTCGTGTTCGCCAACACGCTCGGGGCCCGCCTCGCCGCGATGACCGACGTGGTCGACATCACCGAGGCGGTGGTCGAGGAGCTCCACCGGGAGTTCGGCTTCTACCTCGTCGCCGCCGTACGGATCCGCGAGGACGACTACGTCTGCGCCGCGGCCACGAGCGGCGCCGCGTTCGAGCGGCTGGAGGAGAACCGCTGGAGCCAGCCGCGCGACGCGGGGATCATCGGCCGTGCGCTGCGTGAGCGGACCGACGTGATGTGCAACGACGTCAAGCTGGACCCGTCGTTCGCCGTGAGGGGCGAGACGGCGGAGACCCGTTCGGAGCTCGTTTCGCCCGTGTGGGTCGGCGAGCGCCTGTGGGGCTGCCTGAACGTGGAGGAGACCCGCCTCGACGCCTTCGACGAGGACGACGTCCGCCTGCTGCGGGCGGTCGCCGACCAGGTCGGCAGCGCGCTGCGCTCCGCGGAGCTCTACGCGCAGCTCGAGCGCGCGTACCTCGGCACGGCAGAGGCGCTCGCCGCGGCGCTCGAGGCCAAGGACGCCTACACCGCGCAGCACGCGACCTCGATCGTCGGCTGGGCGGAGGCCGTCGGCCGGCGCATGGGCATGGATCACGTCGCGCTGCGGAACCTCCGCTACGGCGCGATCTTCCACGACATCGGGAAGATCTCGGTGCCCGAGGCGATCCTGAACAAGGCGGGCCCGCTCGACCCGGACGAGTGGGAGCTCATGAAGGACCACACGGTCGTCGGGGAGCAGATCCTCGAGCCCGTCGAGTTCCTGGCCGACGTGCTGCCGATCGTGCGGCACGAGCACGAGAACTGGGACGGAACGGGCTACCCCGACGGGCTGCGCGGGATGACGATCCCGCTCGGTGCGCGCATCGTGCTCGTCTGCGACGCCTTCCACGCCATGACCTCCGACCGGCCGTACCGGGAGGCGCTCGAGCGCCAGGACGCAATCGGGGAGCTGCACGCGAACGCCGGCAGGCAGTTCGACCCGCTCGTCGTCGACGCGTTCCTTGCCGTGCTCGAGGACGAGGAGGCCGCGCGCGTCGCAGCCGCCGAGGAGGCCGCGACGGGCTGAACCGCCGGGCGGGGCACATGACCTGCGCAGGACCGTGCCGATCCACGCGAGGCGCCCCACGGGGCCGTCCGCGGGTGCTGTGGTACCCGCCTCCTGCCACCGGTGACGGACCCGACCGCCCGCGCGGCGCTTGCGCTCGTCCACCTGCGCGATCTCGTCGGCGACGAGGACCCCGCGGGAGCGGCGCGGGAGCGGTCGCCGCGCTGCATGAGCGCGCTAGAAGCCGAAGGTCGCGGCCCCGTCCGTGCTCGCGGCGCGGCCGAGCGGCTCGTCATCCTGGAGCGCGGCGATCGTGTCGGCGTCGTGGCTGCGGGCGAAGGCGCGGCGGCCATCGGGCAGGCGGAGCGCGACGATGCCCATGGTCGCCGTCCCGTCGCGGTCGAAGATCGCGGTGTGCGCCTCCACCTCCCCCGTGACCGCCTCGGCGGCCGGGACGATCGTGCGGCGCGGCCGGGCGTCGACCACGGGCTGGACGTCGTGATGGGTGAAGGCCTGCGCGGGCGGGCGGCCCGAGAGCAGCGCGGCGCCGTGCTTCGTGAGGTACCAGCCGACGGCGGTGGAGAGCGCACGCTCCTCCGGCCGCTCCCGGACCTGCCCGACGAGCGTCGCGAGCGCGTGGGTGACGTAGTTGTTCGCGGGGCCGCCCGCGAACGCGAGGCCGCCCGTGGCGGTGGGGGAGCGGGCCGGGTCGAGGAGGTCGACGCCGAGCTCCGTCCCCGCGACCTGCACGGCGCTCGGGAAGCACGAGTAGAGGTCGAGCAGGGCGACGTCGTCGATCCCGGCACCGGCGTGCCCGAGGACCGCGGCGCCGCACGCCGCGATCGCCGGGGAGCGGTCGAAGCGCTCGCGCTCCCCGCAGAGCCAGTGGTCGTGGGCGCCGGCGGTGGCCTCGAGGAACACCCAGCGGTCGGCGGGCACCCCGGCGGCCTGAGCGGCGGCGACGGAGCAGACGAGCAGCGCAGCGCCCTGGTCGACGGCGATGTTCGCGTTCATCGCCTTCGTGTACGGGTCCGAGACGCGGCGGTTCCCGCGCGCGGGCTCGGCGATCTCGGCGGCGGTGCGCGGGAGGTCCGTGGCCCAGGAGTGCGGGTTCTCGCGCGCGGTGTCGGCGAAGCGGAGCCAGAGCTCGCCGAGGTGCGCCTGGTGCTCCTCGCGGGTGCGGCCGGCGGCGCCGCGGACGGCGTGCTCGAAGAGCGGGTACCAGAAGATCGGCGCGATGAGCCCGGCCTCGAGCTCGGCGGGGTGGCCCGGGTCGCGGTCGACGCCGACGACGCGGGTGGGTGCGGTGCCGTCGGGCTGGGTGGCGAAGCCGGGATCTCGACCCTCGCGGAGCGCGGCCTGGAAGGCGGTGCCGGCCTCGCCGCCGGCCATGAGCGCGACGTCGAGCCGCCCGGCGGCGATGCGTGCGGCCAGGTCGCCGAGGAGCGCGATCGGGCCGTTGCCGCCGACCGTGGTGCGGACGGTCTCGGCCGGGTGGAGCCCGAGCGCCCCGGCGAGGACGGCGGCCGGGTCCGGAACGGGCCAGGAGAAGACGTCGACGACGCCGACGCTCTGCACGCGGTCCAGGAGCCCGGGCGCACCGGCGTCCCGGGCGGCCGCGCGGGCGGCGGTGGCCATGAGCTCCACGGGGCTCGGGACCGCCCCGTCGCGGTGGGTGACCTGGCCGGCTCCGACGAGGACGGGGGTGCGGGGATCGAGGCTCATCGCGGCGGGACGCTACTTCGCGTCCTCGAGCACCAACCTCGTGATGTCCTCGGGGACGTCCCACATCGGGACGTGCCCGGCGTTGCGGAGCGTCACGGTGCGGGTGGCGCGGAGCGGCACCCGCTGCGGGCCGACGAGGCGGTCGCTGTCGGCCCAGGCGATCGTGACCGGGACGTCGATGCCGTCCCCGTCCTCGAGCCGGTGGGCGCGCATGGCGTTCTGCACCTCGACGTAGCCGCGGCTGCCGGCGTAGGCGCTCACGACCCGGGCGGCGGCCCGGTAGGAGAGCCGCTCGGGGTGGACCATGACGCCGCCGAGCGCCTTCTCCCGCACGCCGGGGACGGCCAGAGCAAACGGCACGAGCGGGCGTGCGGCCATGAGCGCGCGGCGGCGGCCCGGGTCGAGCGGGCCCTGCGTGCGGGTCCAGAAGCCGGCGGGGCAGATCGCGGTGACCGAGCGGGCGTGCCCGAGCCGCGCGAGCTCGAGGGCGATCCAGCCGCCGAGCGAGTTCCCCGCGACGTGCGGCCGGGCGAAGCCCTCGGCCGCCAGGTGCTCGGCGACGACGCGGGCGAGGCCCCTGGGGCTCACGTCGCTCCCGGCGGGCAGTGGCGGGGAGCCGCCGAAGCCCGGAAGGTCGATCGTCATGACGTCGCAGCGTGCGGTGAGCGCGGGCCAGACCGGCTCCCAGACGTGGCGCTCCCCGCCGAGCCCGTGGACGAGCAGGACCCGCGGGCCGCTTCCCTCGCGGTCGAACGCGATGGGCGCGCTCACGGGACGGCGCGGGTCGCCAGGACGTTCGTGACGGGGATCGGGCCGTAGACGTGCGGGAAGTCGCCCGCGCCATCGCTGGCGGCCTCGATGCGAACCGGCAGGCCCTCCGGGTCGACCTCGAGGAGCACGAGGTCCTCGCGCGGGACCCCGGCGTAGAAGCGCTCGAGGACGCCGGGAAGCTGCTCGGGGTGGCAGGCGTGGGTGAAGGGGTCACCGCCGGCCGGGACGGCGTAGGAGCCCGTGCTCTGGGCCGCCTCCCAGTCCTCGCGGCGGGCGACGTGCAGGAAGGGGCGCATGCGCCCGAGGCTAGGGCGTGCCCCGCGGACCCGGCCCTAGGGGGCGCGGACGACGACGTACGCGCGGCTGGCGATGAGCGCGCTGCCCGCGCGGTTGTCGTCGACGACGTGCTCCACGCGGGCGCCGTCGTGCTCGAGCGCCGCGCGGGCCTCTGCCTCGGGCAGCGCGGTGAGGCTCATCGCGTAGGGCCGGTACCGCTCGGGGCCGCGAAGGAGCAGGCGCGGTGCGTGGCGGCCGAGGACCCGTGCGGGGTGCCAGTGGATGCGGGCGGCCACCGCGGACGGAAGCTGCACGACGGCGACCCCGCCGGGCCGCAGGGCGCTCGCGAGGGCCCGCAGGTACCCGCGGACCACCGCCCGGTCCGTGACGTGCTGGAGCACGATGAGGCTGAGGACGAAGTCGTGGCCCCCGCGGTGCGCATCGAGCCCGGCGGGGCTCGTGACGCGCGTGAAGGTCAGGGCCGGCCGGTCGGCGTTGAGCCGCGCGGCGACGTCGAGCATGGGCTGGGAGAGGTCGGCGCCGACGACCCGCCCGAACCGTCCCGCGAGCGCCCGGCTGAGGCGGCCCGCGCCGCAGCCGAAGTCGAGCGCGTCGCCGGGGCGGACCGCGATGCCCGCCTGCTCGAGGAAGCCGAAGACCGCGTCGACCTCACGCCGACCGCCGGCGAAGAAGGCCTCCTCGTCCCAGCCGCCGTGCCGGCGACCCTCCTCGGTCGCCACGGCCCAGAGCGGGTCCTCGCGCCCGAAGTGCTCCCAGGACTGCTGGTCTCTCGTGAGGCTCATGCGGCGGCCGCAGCGTACCGGCGGCCCGGGAAGCCGCCTCAGCCCGAGGTGGGACGGCCGCCGCCACCCGCGACCGCACGGGCGCCG
>JAOPZO010000445.1 GCA_025964065.1 Solirubrobacterales bacterium
GACCCCGTGCGTGCTCGCGGGGCCGGCGACCCCGCCCGACGCGCACGCCCGGCTCACGGAGCGCGCGGCCGCCGGGACCGCCGTCCGCGCGGACCCCTGGCTCCACGAGGGGGCCATCGCGTGATCCCCCGCATCGTCATCGCCGGGACCTCCTCCGGCTCCGGGAAGACCACGGTCGCCACGGGCCTGCTCGCGGCGCTCACCGCCCGCGGCGTGACCGCGACGGGCGCGAAGGTCGGCCCGGACTTCATCGACCCGACCTACCACGCGATGGCGTGCGGCCGCCCGGGCCGCAACCTCGACGCGTTCCTCAGCGGCCCCGAGCTCGTCGCGCCGCTCTTCCGCCACGGCACCCAGGGCGCCGAGCTGGCGGTGGTGGAGGGCGTGATGGGCCTCTTCGACGGCGCGAGCGGCCGGGGCGAGCTCGCCTCCACCGCCCACGTGGCGAAGCTCCTCGGCGCCCCCGTCGTGCTCGTCGTCGACGCCGCGGCCATGGCCCGCTCCGTCGCCGCGATCGTCCACGGCTACCGCTCCTTCGACCCCGACTGCAACGTCGCCGGGGTCATCCTCAACCGGGTCGGCTCGCCGTGGCACGCGACGCTCCTGCGCGAGGCGATCGAGCCGCTCGGGCTCCCCGTCCTCGGCGCGCTCCCCCGCGACGAGCGGCTCGCGACCCCCGAGCGCCACCTCGGGCTCGTGCCCGCCGACGAGCGGGAGGCGAACGCCCGGGCGGCGATCGCCGCGCTCGGCGAGGCCATCGCGACGCACTGCGACCTCCCCGCCATCATGGCGCTCGCGCGCACGGCGCCCGCGACGCCGGGCGAGCGCTGGTCGCCGCCTCCTGCGGAGGCGGTCCCCGCGCGGATCGCGGTCGCCCGGGGCCCCGCCTTCTCCTTCCACTACACGGAGAACCTGGAGCTGCTCGAGGCGGCGGGAGCGGAGCTGCTGCCGTTCGACCCGCTGCGGGACGAACGGCTGCCCGCGGATGCGGGCGGGCTCCTGCTCGCGGGCGGCTTCCCCGAGATCTTCGGCGCGGAGCTCTCCGCGAACGCCGGGCTGCGGGAGGACGTCGCGGCGCTCGCGCGCGCCGGGCGCCCCGTGCTCGCGGAGTGCGGCGGGCTGCTGTACCTCGCGGAGGAGCTCGACGGGCGGCCCATGTGCGGCGTCGTGCCGGCGCGGGCGCGCATGGGCGAGCGGCTCTCCCTGGGCTACCGCGAGGCGGAGAGCGCCACGGACCACGCCGTCTGGCCGAGGGGCACGACGGTCCGCGGCCACGAGTTCCACTACTCCATCTGCCCCGTCGACCCGGCGCAGGAGGCGCCCGCGTGGACCCTCCGCGCGCGGGGCACCGAGCGGCCCGAGGGACACGTGCGCGGCGGCGTGCACGCGAGCTACCTGCACACGCACTGGGCGGCGACACCCGAGGTCGCGCGGCGCTTCGTCGCGGCCGCCGCCGCGCGCGTGGAGGCGGTCGCATGAGCGGGCACCTCGTGGGCGTCGGGGTCGGCCCGGGCGACCCCGAGCACCTCACGCTCAAGGCCCTGCGGGTGCTGCAGGAGGCCGACCGGGTCTTCGTCCCCGAGACGGACAGCGCGACCCCGGGCAAGTCCGTCCCGGCCTCGCCCGTCGGCCGGGCGGAGCTGGTCGTCGCCCCCCACGTCGACCCGGCGCGGATCGAGCGGCTGACGTTCGCCATGCGCGACGACGCCGCGCGGGCGGGGAACTGGGACCGCGCGGGCGCGGCGATCCAGGCGGTCGTCGCCGCGGGCGGGACGGCCGCGTTCGCCACGATCGGCGACCCCAACCTCTACTCCACGTTCACCTACGTCGCCCACACGGTGCGGGAGCTCGTGCCGGACGTGCGGATCTCGACCGTTCCCGGCATCACGGCGCTGCAGGACCTCGCGGCGCGCTCGGGCACCGTGCTCGCCGAGGGCGACGAGCGGCTCGCGCTCGTCCCGTGGCCCGCGGGCGCGGAGCAGCTGCGCCGCGCGCTCGACGACTTCGACACCGTCGTCGTCTACAAGGGCGGCCGCCACCTCCCCGAGGTGCTCGACGTCGTGCGCGACGCGGGCCGCCTCGAGGAGGCCGTCCACGGCGAGCAGCTCGGGCTCCCCGACGAACGCCTCGGCGCCGCGGGCTCCCGCGACGGCACCGCGCCCTACATGTCGACGCTCATCGTCCCGGCCCGTCGCGACGGCCTGCGCGGGGGACGGCTGCGGGGCACGCCATGACCGTCGCGCACGCCGCCGGGCCCGTCGCGGTCCGGACCGCCGCCCACCGCCTCGCGCCGGAGGTGAAGCTCGTCGCGCTCGTCGTGTTCGTGCTGGCGGTCGCCCTCGTCCCCCACGGCGTCCTCTGGCCGTACGCGATCGACCTCGCGGTGCTCGCCGCGGTCGCCCACGGCGCCCGGGTCGAGGCCGGCTTCCTCGGGCGCCGCCTGCTCGTCGAGATCCCGTTCGTCCTCTTCGTCCTCGTCCTCCCGTTCGTCGCGGGCGGCCCCAGGACGGAGGTCCTCGGCGTGGCCCTGAGCGAGCCCGGCCTGTGGACCGCCGCCGGCATCGCCTGCAAGGCGACGCTCGCCGTGCTCGCCACGGGCGTCCTCGGCGCCACGACCACCGCGCCCGAGATCGTCACGGGGTGCGAGCGCCTGCGCGTGCCCCGCACCCTCACCGCGATCGGGGGCTTCGCGGTCCGCTACCTCCAGGTCGTGCTCGACGAGCTGCGCCGCCTGCAGCTCGCCCGCGTGGCCCGCGGTGACGACCCGCGCTGGATCTGGCAGGCCCGCACCGCCGCGGGCTCCGCCGGCACGCTCGTCGTGCGCTCGTTCGAGCGCGGGGAGCGCGTCCACGCCGCGATGCTCGCCCGGGGCTACGAGGGCCGCATGCCCGACACCTCGCTCGCGCCGCCCGCGCGCCGCGCCGAGTGGGCGCTGGCGCTCGCCCCGCCCGCCGTCGCCGTCGCCGCCCTCCTCGGAGCCGTGGGCTGATGGCGACCGGGGCCCCCACGACCCACCGCCACGAGCCGCCCGGCCCCGAACGCCCCGCGCTCGTCGTCGTGGGCCACGGCACCCGCGACGCCGACGGCCTGGCCGAGTTCCGCACGCTCGCTGGGCACGTCCGCGAGGCGGCGGGCGAGCTGCCGCTCGAGTTCGGCTTCATCGAGCTCGCCGAGCCGCTCGTCGACGCGGCCTTCGACACGATGGTCGCACGCGGCGAGCGCGACGTCGTCTCGATCCCGCTCGTCCTGCTCGCCGCCGGGCACCTGAAGAACGACGGCCCCGCGTCGCTCACCCGCGCCCGCGGGCGCCACCCCGGCGTGCGCTTCCGCATGGGCCGCGACCTCGGGATCGACCCCACCGTCCTCGCCGTCGCCGAGGACCGCATCCGGGAGGCGATCGGGCCCGACGAGGACCCGGCGGAGGTCGGCGTCGTGCTCGTGGGCCGCGGGTCGAGCGACCCCGACGCGAGCTCCGAGCTCTACAAGGTCGCGCGCCTGCTGAGCGACGGACGCGGCCTCGGAACCGTCGAGCCGGCGTTCGCCGGCGTCGCGCAGCCCGACGTCACCGGCGCGCTCGAGCGCTGCCGCCGCCTCGGGGCCAGGACGATCGTGGTCGTCCCGTTCCTCCTCTTCACGGGCGTGCTCGTCCCGCGCATCTACGCCCGGGCGGCCGAGTGGGCGACGGAGCACCCCGAGCTCACCGTGCGCGGCGGCCCGCACCTCGGACCGGACCGCCGCCTCGCCCGCGTCGTCCTCGAGCGCTACCGCGAGGTCGTGCAGGGCCCCGTGCGGATGAACTGCGACCTCTGCGCCTACCGCGTGCGCCTGCCCTCCTACGAGGACAAGGTCGGCACGCCGATCTCGCTCACCCCGCACGGCGACGCGCCCGC
>JAOPZO010000489.1 GCA_025964065.1 Solirubrobacterales bacterium
CCGCGGCGTCAGCGACGGCAGCAGCCCGGGCGCGACGTAGGCGGCGCGGGCGCGGCGGCCCGCGCGCTCCCGGCGGACGTAGAGCCCGAGGAGCAGCGGGAGCGCGCCGAGCGCGAGGAGGACCAGCGGCGCCTGGAAGCTCACGGCGCCGTCTCCGGCCGGGTCCCCAGCGTGAGCTGGACCGTCTGCTCCTGCCCGCCGCGGGTGTAGGCGACCTCGACGCGCTCGCCGGGCGCGCGGTCGGCGACCGCGCCCGCGATGTCGCCGGGGCCGCCCACGGCCTCGCCGTCGAGCTTCGTGATGACGTCGCCGGCGCGGAGACCGGCGCCCGCGGCGGGGCTCGAGTCGGTCACGGCGGCGACCTGCGCGCCGCTTCCGGAGGTCGTCTCCCCGGAGGAGATGCCGATCCAGGGCCGGCTCACGGCCCTGCCGGCCAGGAGCGTCGGGACGACCGCCTTCACCGTGTCCGACGGCACGGCGAAGCCGATGCCCACGTTGCCCGAGCCGCCGCCGGCGGTCGCGATCTGCGAGTTCACGCCGATGACGCGCCCCTGGGCGTCGAGCAGCGGGCCGCCCGAGTTGCCCGGGTTGATCGGCGCGTCCGTCTGGAGGACCTCGGGGATCGTGTAGCCGTTGGGCGCCTCGATCTCGCGACCGAGACCCGAGATGATGCCGGCGGTCGCGGTGCGGTCCAGCCCGAGCGGGTAACCGACCGCGATCGCCGTGTCGCCGACCGCGACGTCCTTCGAGGGGGCGAAGGCGAGCGGCGTGATGCCCCGCACCGCGGCGGGGTCCACCTGCAGCACCGCGAGGTCCGAGGACGGGTCGGTGCCGATCACCCGCGCGTCGACGAGCGCGTCGTCGTCGCCGAACTGCAGGCGGGCGGTCGTGGCCTCGCCGACGACGTGGTCGTTCGTGACGACCGTCCCGTTGGCGTCGATGAGGAACCCGGTGCCCGAGCCGTTGCCGACGCGCACGGAGGCGACCCCGGCCGAGACCTTGGCGTACACCTGCCCGACGTCCGTCTTGGCGGTCGGCGTGATCGCCGCAGCGGTCGTGGGCGCGGTGGCGGCGGGCTCGTCCCGGCTGCCGAGCGCGTAGGCGCCGGTGCCCGTGCCCCCGAGCGCCGCGACCACGAGGAGCGCGGCGAGCGGGTGCCGGGAGCGGCGCGGGGCGCCGACGTCCGGCGGCGTCGGGTCCGCTGGGGTGTCGTCGGCGTCGTCCCAGTCGTCGGGGCGGTCGGTCCAGAGGCTCGGGGAGGTGGTCGGCATGGTCCTCACGGTGCCGATCGGCCCGTCACCCCGACGTAACGCACGGAGGGGCCAACCCCGCTGATGCGCTCCCAGGAACCGCTTAGGCCGCGGTGACGCGGCGCCCGCCAGGGTCCCTGGCCGATTCCCACTCGAAGGAGGTGAACCACACATGCAGAACACCCCCACCCGCATCCGCGCGGCCGGCCTGACCGCCCTGGCGGTCCTCGTCGCGCTCGTCGCGGCGGTGTCCTCGTCCTCCGCGGAGACCACGAGCGGCGCCGCCGCCGCACCCGCGGCGATCGAGCAGTCCGCGCTGCCGGTCCAGGACGCGGCCCCGCAGGAGACCCCGCAGGCCGACGGCGACCGCCGCCACGACGGCGACTGTCCGAAGGACGGCGGCGGCACCCAGGAGGGCTCGAGCGGCTCCTCCGCCCCGAGCACCACGACGCCCGCGCCGTCCCTCTGACACCACGACCCCACGCCGGGCCCGCCCTCGCGGCGGGTCCGGCGCGGCCCTACCGCCCGGTGCGCCCCGTCTGCTTCGAGACGCCGCCGGGAGCGCTCTCCTCGACGTGCGGGAACTTCTCCTCCTTGCCCTGGAAGCGCTGGGTCCCGCCGACGAAGCAGCCCGGGCTCGAGTCGGGCGACTTCTGGCCGGAGTTCCCGCAGTCGAAGCTCGGGAGGATGAACTTCGTCGGGTCCGAGACCTCGGGACCAGCGAGTGAGCCGGGCGGGAAGTACGCGTTGCCCCGGTTGTCCCGGGTCCGGACCGCCGCGGCAAGCGACTGGCTCCCCGTCACGATGATCTGGGGCAGCGCGTGGCCGAGGGAGCCGTTCGACGGGGCGAGCTTCAAGCCGAACGCGCTCGGCGGCGTCCCGAAGAAGTCCGACACGGTCGGCTGCTGCGTCTCGAGGTACTCGAGGATCGGGTTCAGCTGCTGCAGCAGCGGCCCCGTGGACGCGAGCGTCGGGTCGAGGCCCCGCAGGACCCGGCTCAGCGCCGGGAAGCCGCTCCGGCCGGCCCGGATGAGCGGTCGCAGGTCACCGAAGAGCTTCTCCAGGTCGGGCGACAGGTTCTGCAGGGACGTGAACGTCGGCTGGACGTCGGCGAGCACGGGCCCGAGGTCACGGACCAGCGGCGTCGTGCGGCGCGAGAAGGCCGACAGGCGCCGCAGCGTCGCGCGCGACTCCTCGAGGAACGTGGGGAACGCGGTGATCGTCTCCGACAGCCGCTCACGCCGCCCCGACAGCGTCCGGAAGACCGTGGCGTTGTCCGTGACGAGGGAGGAGAGCGCGCCCTCGTTGCGGGTGATCGCCTCGAACGTCTGCCCCGTCTCGCGCACGAGCGCGCCGAGCGCCTCGCGCCGCTGGCCGAGCGTGTCCACGACCGACTGCGCGCTCTCGACGAACGTCGGCAGGTTCCCGAAGGCATCGTTGATGTCCCGCTCGGCGCCCTCGCCCGCGTCGGCCTGCGTCTTCTGCCACTCCTGGAAGACCTTGCGGGTCGGCGCGTCGAACGTGTCGAGGAGCTCGTCGAAGTCGACCGCGTCGGCGACCTGCGCGTCGGCCAGGCGTCCGTTCTCCGGGATCGCCTTCGCGCGCTTGTCGCCGAGCGTCAACTCGACGTAGACCTCGCCGAGCAGCGTCTTCGTCCGCAGGATCGCCCGGCTGTCCACGCGCAACGGCGCGTACTCGGGGTCGATCTCGAGCGTCGAGAGCACCCGGTTGCCCTTGGGGTCGAGCTCCTTCTTGACGACCTTCCCGATCGGGACGCCCGAGACCCGGACGTCGGCCTGGTCGGCGAGCTGCTGGGCGTCGTCGAAGGAGACCTGCACCCGGTAGCCCTTGGGCTGCAGCGGCACGGAGCCGCCGAAGGCGATCCAGAGGAAGCAGAGCAGCCCGAAGCAGGACAGCGTGAAGAGCGTGATCGTCGCCAGGCGGGCGAAGCTGAACGGCGTCTTCTGCATCAGCCCTCGTCCTCCGCGGCGGCACGCGCGCGGGCCGTGGCCCGGGTGAGCTTCTTGACCGCCTGCAGGTTCGTCGACGTCGTGGCCGGATCCCCGCACAGCGCGGCGAGCGCCGGGGACAGCCCCATGGCGAACTCGAGCTGCGGCTCGTTCGTCACGAGCGTCCGGAGCGTCGTGCAGGTGCCCGCCAGGAAGATCCCGCGCATGGGCCCGTTCGCGTCGTCGGTGTTGATCAGGTTCGCGCCCTGGTGCGTCGCCCAGGCGAGCCAGAAGAGGTAGCCCTCGTCACGGCCGGCCTTGCCCGGGGCCTCGCGGCCACCCTGGTTGAAGGCGAACATGTTGAAGAACCGGTTCAGCACCTTCACGCTGCGCTGCGCCTCGGGCGCGAGCGCGGCAAGGTCCCTCGCGGCCGGCGCGAGGTCCTGCACGAGCGGGCGGGCGGCCCGGGTGAACGGGCGGATCTGGTCGCGGACGATCGGGGTGAGCTCCCGCGCCGCGGGCCGGACGCGGGCGTTCGCGCGCTCGAGCGCCTGCAGCGCCGGGGTGAGCGCGCGCGTCACAGGGCCGAGCTCGTCGGCGAGCGGCTTCACGTCGCGCAGGGTCTGCGTCGCGCGCTTCAGCGTCGCCGGCAGCTCGGAGACCGTGGCCTTCAGGTTCTCGTCCTCCGAGGCGAACGCGCCGAACGTCGCGTTCGCGGCGGTCACGAGGCCCGACAGCTCCTCCGGCCGCTTCGCGAGCTCGCCGTTCAGGCCTGCGAGCGAGCTGACGAGGCGGCGCAGCGCGGCCCGCTCGCCGGCGACCGCGCGGTTGACCGTCGCCAGGTCGCCGACCGTCGGCTCGAAGCGCTTGAAGACCTCGGCGAGGTCGCCGCCCCGGCCCCTCAGGCCCTTGCCCGTGCCGTTCAGCAGCAGGGTGAGGTAGTCGCGCGTGCGGCCGTCCAGCGCCGACAGGATCTCGTCGAGGTCGACGTCCGTCATCGTGTTGCGCAAGGGGAGCTCGAAGCCCTCCTCGATCGCCTCCCCGTCGCGCCTCCCGGGCAGGACCTGGAGGTACATGTCCTTCAGCGGCGTCCGGGGGCGCAGCAGCGCGGTGGCGTCCGTCTTGATGATCCCGGACTCGATGTGCTTGGGCTCGATGTCCAGCCCGAGCCGCGCACGACCGTCCTCGAGCTCGACCGTGGCGATCTTCCCGACCTGCACCCCGGCGACCTGGACCGTCTGGCCCTGCCCCGGCGTGACCGCCTGCGCGTTGTCGAGCACGGCGGTGATGCGCACCGGGCTCGCCGACACGAACGGGAGTCGCGCGCCCTGCTCCTTGAGGATGTAGGACATCACGGCCAGGCCGATCGCGGCGAGGCCCAGCAGCGCGACGATGTAGCGCACGTTCTTGCGGAGCGTGAGCATCATCGGCCGGCGCTCCTGGCCTTGAGTGCGCGCAGGCCGCCGAGGAGCTGCTCCTTGGTCGCGGGGGTGTCGAGGACCTTCAACGTGCTGCCCTCCGCCTTGAGCTGGTCGCGCATGAGCTCGACCGCCGTCGCCTGGGCCTTCGCCGTCCGTGCGACGACCTTCGGCGAGCTCCGGTCGATCCGCATGGCCTGCGGCGCCCGGCCCGGGATCGTGCGCAGGTCCGGCGGCTCCTGCGTCTCGCAGGGGGTCTCGGGACGCAGCGGCGGCCGCTGCACCTGGGGCGGCGGATTGACGCCCTGGAACGACGAGGTCGTCGCGCCGAGCAGGCCGTTGCCGAGCGAGACCGTCTCCGGGCCGCCGGTGCCGAGGACCTTGAACCAGGAGCCGTTCGCGTCGAAGGAGCGGCTCTCGCCCGCGAGGCCGACGAGCGACTTCGGGATCTCCTCGAAGACCGGCCCGGTCGCGGGGAAGTTCGGGTCCTCGAGCTTCGTGTTGCCGAACGGCACGAGCACCTCGTTGGCGCAGGAGGCGAACGCGCGGAACTCGCCGAGGAGGGGGACGGTCGTGCGCGAAAGGCTCGCGAGCTGCGGGGTCGCGACGCGCAGGTCGCGGGTCAGGCCGCGGAGCTCCGGCTCGCCCACGAGGCCCCGGAGCTGCCGGACGAACGGCAGGGCGACCTCGATCGTCGGGCCGGTCGAGCGGATGCCCGGGAGCGCCGCACGCGAGAAGGTGCGCACCGCCGGGAACGCCGCGTTGAGCGATGTGAGGGTCGGGAGCGCCGCGCGCAACGTCATGGGCAGTTCGCGGAGGGCGGCACGCAGGTCGCTCTCGCGCTCGGCGAGCGCGCCCGTCGTGACGTTGAAGTTCGTGACGAGGTCCCGCAGCGCCTGCGGGTCGGCGTCGAGCGCCTCGGAGACCGCGCCCTGGGCGCTCAGGAACTTCGCGAGGTCGCCCGGCTTCTCTCCGAGAAGGGCCTCGGAGACGATCGCGGAGAACCGGTACGCGGCGGCCTGGTCGTCGAGGGAGCGGTTGAAGGCCTTGGCCCCGCCGCCGCGCTGCGCGCGGCCGAGCTCCTTGAAGGTCGTGCCGAGGTCCTTGCGCAGGTCGGACTTGAGCACCTTCAGGACCTCGTCGAACTGGACGGGGTTCGCCGTCTGCGACGCGGGGATCATCCCGCCGTCCTCGAGCTCCTTCGTGCCGGGCCGCCCCGGGGAGAGCTCGACGAAGAAGTTGCCCTCGAGGAAGATGCGGGGGCGGATCTTGGCGAGCGCGTCGCGCTTCACGGGGCGTCCGCGGTCGAGGAGGGCGAGCTCGAGGACCGCCGCGCGGGTGCCGTCCGTGGTCGGCTCGACGCTCTGCACGCGACCGACCTCGACGCCCGCGATCCGGACGGGCGAACCCTTCTTGATGCCGCTCGAGTTCTTGAACGCCGCCTTGATGACGTACGGCTCGTTGACGAGCGGGATGTCCTTCGCGACCGCGAGGTACGAGCCGATGACGACGACGACGAGCAGCGCGACCGCGACCGGGATCGGGTTCCTGGGTGTGCGGCGGCGGCTCACGGGAGGTTCACCTTCGGGCCCTTGCCGGCCGGTTCGGCGGAGAAGGTCTGGCCCGCGGGGACGCGCGGCTTGCCCGTGAAGGTCGGGCCCTGGTCCCCGGGCGTGCGCGGGTCGACGGCGACGTTCAGGCCGGGGGGTGCGTTCTTGGCGACCCGGTTGAGGTAGCCCCGCTGACCCTGCTCGCAGTCGGCCGCGCCCTGTTCGTTGACCGCGCGGCCGTAGGGCTGCGCGTGGAGCGCGGCGGGATCCGCCATGGCGGTCAGCACCGCACCCGTGCCGTCGGACGGCCGGGTCGCGCCGAAGCTCGACTGCCCGTTCGTCTGGCCCGGCGGGACCTCCTTGACCTCGATGCGCTGGAGCGTGCCGCTCGGGACCCGCTCGGAGAGGTGGTCCGCGAAGAAGGTCCAGAAGTAGTTGAAGTAGTTGCAGACCGTGACGTGCGGCCCGAGGTACTGCAGCGACGGGTTCGTGGTCTGCGCCGTGCTGCGCAGCCCTCCGAGCGTGAGGTTCGCCAGCGGCGAGCGGCCGAGGCTGCCCAGGGCGGTGAGGTTCCGGCGCAGGTCGTCGCTCAGCTCGACGGTCTCGGGCAGGACGCCGGTGCCGGCGGCGAGCGCCCGGGAGACGACGGGCGCGCTCGTGCGCAGCGCGGCCGCCGCCGCCGTGGTCTCGTCGCCGATCTGTGCGAGCGCGCGGAAGAGCTGGCGCTGGACGGGGAGCTCGCGGATCGCCACGTCGAGGGTCTCGGGCGACTCCGCGATCGTGCGATCGAGGGCCTCGGGATCGCGCGAGAAGGCCTCGAACGTGTCAGCGGCGGTCGTGAAGCCGTCCACGAGGTCGTCCGTGACGGGCCCGACGACCCGGAAGAGGTCCGCGAGCTCCCCGAAGAACCCCTTCAGGTTCGTGTCGGGCGCGCTGAGCGTCCGCATGACGGGCGAGAGGTCCGTGAGCAGCTCGGGGAGTGCCGCGAACGTGCGGTTGACGTCGACCCCGCGCCCGGCGAACGCCGCGGCGTAGGTGTCGAGGTTGCGGCGGACGTTCTCGCGGGTCGGCGCGTCGAACGTCGAGAAGAAGTCGTCGAGCTCGGGGGTGGTGGAGTTCGGCCGCGCCGCGACGACGCTGTTCTCCACGAAGGCGCGCGACGAGCTGCCGCGCACCTGGTCGATGTACTTCAGGCCGAGGGTGCCCTTGGAGCGGACGACGAACGTCGTGTCGTCCGGGATGGGCGAGAACCTGCGGTCGAGCTGCAGTTCGAGCTGGGCGCCGAGCTTCCCGCCCTCGAGGCGCAGCGGGTCGATCGCCGCGACCTGGCCGACGCGCTCGCCGCCCTCGCGCACCTCGTTGCCGACGACGAGGCGCTCCGCGTTCTGCACCTCGACCTTGAGCGTGAAGGTCGGGACGAAGGGCAGGCCCTTGTTCGCGTTGTACGCGAGGAAGACCGCGACGAGGACCACGACGGTCGTCACCGCCCCGATCAGGATCGGGTTCGCGGCGACGGAGGCGGTGTTCTTGCGGCGCTTCATCAGCCGAGGAGGTAGTCGAGGAGGTCGCCGGTGGCGCCCGGGGACGGGGACGGGGAGCGCTCGGGTGTGGTGAGGCCCGGCACCTTGACCCTGCCGATGCCCGGCAGGGTGAGCTCGGGCAGGGCGGGGACGGCCGGCGCGGCGGAAGCGGGCGCCGTGATGTCGGCCGGGCCGGCGGCGGGCGGAGCCGCTGCGGCGGAGGGCGACCCGGCATCCGGG
>JAOPZO010000051.1 GCA_025964065.1 Solirubrobacterales bacterium
GTGCCGCCGCCGGGCGGCGAGGTCACCTCGAGCTCGCCCCCGGCGACCCCGACCCGGTCGCCCAGCCCGCGCAGGCCCGAGCCGCCCGCAGGATCCGCGCCACCCGGCCCGTCGTCGGCGACGACGACCCGCAGCGCGCCGTCCGCCTCCGTGACGGTGACCGTCGTGTGCGCGCCCGGGGCGTGCTTCGCGACGTTCGTCAGGGACTCCGCCACCACGAAGTACGCCGTCGCCTCGGCCCCCGCGGGCCAGCGTGCGTCGGGGATGTCGATGTCGACGACGTCCGGGGCCCGCGCCGTCAGCGCCTCCACCGCCGCCCGCAGGCCGCGGTTCGTGAGGATCGCCGGGTGGATGCCCGCGACGAGGTCGCGCAGCTCCGCGATCGCGGCGCGCGCCTCACCCGTCGCCTCGTCGAGCGTCGCGAGCACCTCGGCGTCCGCGTCACCCAGGCGGGCCCGCGCGCGCGTGAGCGTCATGAGCAGGTGGACGAGGCGCTGCTGCGCGCCGTCGTGGAGGTCGCGGCCGAGGCGGCGGCGCTCGGCGTCGGCGGAGGCGACGAGCCGAGCGCGGGAGGCCTCGAGCTCGATCACCCGTGCGGCGTCCACCGCCTGACGGCGCCGGAGCTGCTCCGCGGCGAGGCGCTCGGAGACGTCCCGGAAGACGACGACCGCGCCGCGCCCCTCGGGCGTCGGCAGCGGCGCGCTCGAGTAGGCCACGGGCACCATCGAGCCGTCGCGGCGCACGAACCAGTCCTCGTCCATCCGCACGGTCTCGCCCGTGAGCCGCGGGCGCAGCATGGGGCACTGGTCGGCCGGGAACGGCGAGCCGTCCGGGTGCTTGTAGTGGATCGTCGCGTGCGACTGGCGGCCCATGAGCTCCCCGGGGTGCTCCGCGTAGCCGAGGACCTCGAGGCCGGCGGGGTTGATGAACCGCACCCGCCCCTCGGGGTCCACGAGGTACACCGCGTCGGCGACCGTCGCCAGCAGCGCCTCGAGCAGCTCCCGGGGCGCGGAGGCGATGAGCTCGGAGACCCCGGTGTCGGGTGCGTCCTCCATGCGCCGGACCCTAGGCCTCCGTGCGCAGGCCCGCCAGCAGCGGGCGCAGATCCTCGAGCTTGTCGTACGCCCACCAGAGGTAGTTCCGGGTCCCGTTCTCCCGCAGCGGGTGGAGGTCGGCGTGCGCCGGGTCCTCCTGGAAGCCCCGGAACGCCTCCGCGCTCGTCCACTCCACAAGGACCATCGCCTGCCGCGGCGCGGCGCCATCGCTGACGAGGGCGTGCGAGAGCATCCCGAGCGCGACGACGCGCCCCCCGTGCGCCTCCACGGCGGCACGGGAGCGCTTGGAATACTCCCGGTAGTCGTCGTTGGGCGCCAGGTCGAAGAGGTTCAGGGCGTAGACGGGAGCCATCCGCGAAGTCTCCCGGTACGGTCGGCCCATGAAGATCCGCGCCGCAGTGCTCGAGGAGTTCGGAGCTCCCCTCGTCGTCCAGGAGATCGACCTGGAGGGGCCGAAGGAGGGGGAGGTGCTCGTCCGGCTGCACGCCTGCGGCGTCTGCCACACCGACATGTACACCGCCTCGGGCGTCGACCCGTCGGGCTACGCGCCGTGCGTGCTCGGCCACGAGGGCGCGGGCGTCGTCGAGGAGATCGGGCCCGGGGTCACGTCGCTCAAGAAGGGCGACCACGTCGTGACGCTGTTCTCCCCCCAGTGCCGCGAGTGCGTCCACTGCCTGAGCGACAAGACGAACCTCTGCCTGAAGATCCGCGACCAGCAGGGCAGGGGCTACCTGCCGGACGGCACGACGCGCCTGAGCAGGGACGGCGAGCCCATCCGCCACTTCATGGGGACGAGCACGTTCGCCGAAGCCACCGTCATGCCGGAGATCGCCCTCGCGAAGATCAACCCGGAGGCGCCGCTGGACCGCGCGTGCCTCTTCGCCTGCGGCCTCTCGACCGGCCTGGGGGCCGCGATGAACACCGCGAAGGTGGAGGAGGGCTCGTTCGTCGTCGTCTTCGGCGCCGGCATGGTCGGCCTGGGCGCCGTCGCGGGCGCCCGCCTCATGGGCGCGGAGCGGATCGTGTGCGTCGACCTCTCCGAGGACCGGCTCGCGCTCGCGACGGGGCAGGGTGCGACGGACACCCTCGTCGGAGGGCCCGACGCGGTCGCGCAGGTCCTCGAGATGACGGGCGGCTTCGGGGCGGACTACACGTTCGAGGCGACCGGCAACGTGAAGGTCATGGCCCAGGCCGTCGAGGCCGCCCGCATGGGCTGGGGCCTCTGCACGGTCACGGGCGTCGCGGGAAAGGGCGAGACGCTCGACGTGATCCCCCGCTGGCTCATCACGGGCCGCCGCATCGCGGGCTCGAGCTTCGGCGGCGTCAAGGGGCGCGACCAGGTCCCGCAGCTCGTGCAGCGGTACCTGGACGGCGACATCGACGTCGACGCGTTCCTCTCCCACCGGATCTCGCTCGACGAGGTGAACAAGGGCTTCGACCTGATGCACGACCAGGACGGGATCCGGTCGGTCATCGAACTGGCATAGGGTCCGCCGCCATGCTGCTCAAGCTCGCCCGTCGCTTCGCCGGTCCCTCCATGGTCGTCGCGGGGATCAACCACTTCGTGACGCCGGGGACCTACGAGAAGATCATGCCGGACTACCTCCCGGCCCACCGCGAGCTCGTCTACGCCTCGGGGGTCACGGAGATCCTGGGCGGTGCGATGTCGATGCACCCGCGCACGCGGCGCTGGGGCGGTTGGATGAACATCATGACCCTCGTCGGGGTCACGCCCGCGCACATCCACATGCTCCGGCACCAGGACCGCTACCCGAAGATCCCGGCGGCGGCCCTGTGGGCCCGCCTGCCGATGCAGGCGGGGATGCTCTACCTCGTCTGGCGCGCCACGCTCAGCGACGACGCGTAGGCGGCGCTACTCCTGGTCGGTGGCGCGGGTGTCCACCGGCCAGCCGGGCTCCATCTCGAAGTCCTCCTCGCCGATGCTGAGGACGAGCACGTCCTCCGTCGCCCGTGCGGTGATGGAGAGCGGCACGTCCTCGGTCGTCGTCTCCCACGAGGCGATCGCGACGTTCGACTCGCCCAGGATCTGCGCGAGCTGCCGCACCGCGATCGCGTAGTGCTCGAGGCCGCCGAGCGGTGAGGAGACCTCGCCCGTGGACGGGTCGACGTCGAAGGCGGGGAGCTGCTTGACCTCGGGGACCATGAGGACCGCCGCGTCGAGCTGGAGGGCGTGGGGGAGGTGGACGATGCGCGCGCCGATCGTCACCTCGACGGGCAGCAGCCGGCCGACGTCCACGATCGCCATGTCGTCCTCGAGCTCGACCGCCGCGATGGCGCGGATCGCGCCCGAGCGGTGCAGGAACTCGCGCAGGAGCATGACCGTCGGATCGAGGGCGCCGACGGTGGCGACGACATCGATCGGCGCCTCCTCGGGCTCCGGGACGTCGGTGCCGGGATCGTCGGAAGGGGGCATGCGGCGACGCTAGCAACGGAAGTGCTTGCGGTCCGGCCACGATCTGCCGAAGATCATGGAGTGCTGGACCCGAGCGGACCCCGAGCCGACAGCGATGCCGTCGATGCCCTCCGGGCGCGCGTCGCCGCGCTCGAGGCCGACATGCAGGAGCTCGTCTACGTCGCCTCCCACGACCTGACCGAGCCGCTGCGCATGGTCACGAGCTACCTGGGGCTGCTCGAGCGGCGCTACGGCGACGAGCTCGACGACACCGCGAGGGACTTCATCGGCTACGCCGTCGACGGCGCGGAGCGCATGCGCGCGCTGCTCGACGACCTCCTGCGCTACTCCCGGGCCGGCGGGGTCGAGCCCGCGCGCGCGCCCGTCGACATCGCCGTGGTCCTCGAGGGGGTCCTGCGCTCGCTGGAGCCCGCCATCGCCGAGGCGGGCGCCGAGGTCACCGTCCGTGGCCCGCTGCCCGTCCTCGCGGCGGACCCCGTCCAGGTCGGGCAGCTGCTTCAGAACCTCATCGCCAACGCCGTGAAGTTCCACCCGCCCGAGCGCGGAAACCACGTCGTGGTCTCGGCCGAGCGCGCCGAGGTCGCGGGCTCGTGGCGGCTCACGGTGGCGGACGACGGCATCGGGATCGCGCCGCGGCAGCAGGAGCGGATCTTCCAGGTCTTCCAGCGCCTGCACGCCCGCGAGGAGTTCGCGGGCACCGGCATCGGGCTCGCGATCTGCCGGCGCATCGCCGACCGCCTCGGCGGGGTCGTGCTCGTGCGGTCCGCTCCGGGCGAGGGGAGCGCGTTCACGGTCGTCATCCCCGACGAGGAGCCCGGAGCCGCGTGACCGGCCTCGACCTGCGGCCCGGCACGCCGCAGGCGCACCCGTCGACGTTGCGCGTGCTCGTCGTCGAGGACAACCCCGGGGACGCGGCGCTCGTCGCGACGATGCTGGCCGAGGTCGCGCCCGGGGTGCACGAGCTGCACCACGCACGGCGCGCCTCCGAGGGGGTCGAGCGGCTCCTCGGCGCCGGCTTCGACTGCGTGCTGCTCGACCTCTCGCTCCCCGACGCGCACGGCACGGAGGCGCTCGGCCTGCTGCGCACCGCGGCCCTGGACGTCCCGATCGTCGTGCTCTCGGGGCGCCGCGACGAGGCGGTCGCCATCGGCGCGGTGCAGGAGGGCGCGCAGGACTACCTCATCAAGGGCGAGGTCGACGGGCGCCTGCTGGTTCGCTCGATCGCCTACGCGATGGAGCGCAAGCGGGCCGAGGTCGAGCTCGCCCACCAGGCGCTGCACGATGCGCTCACCGGGCTCCCGAACCGCGTGCTGCTGCTCGACCGCCTGGCCCAGGCGCTCACGCGCATGGAGCGGCGCAAGGGGCGCCTCGCGGTGCTCTTCTGCGACCTCGACCGCTTCAAGGTCGTCAACGACTCCCTCGGGCACGCGGCCGGCGACGAGCTCCTCGTGACGGTCGCCGACCGGCTCGAGGGGATCCTCCGGGCGGGCGACACCGCGGCACGGTTCGGCGGCGACGAGTTCGTCGTGCTGTGCGAGGAGCTCGACGGCGAGCGCGACGCGGTGCGCGTGGCGGAGCGGATCGTCGCGGCGCTCGCGCAGCCCGTGCGCCTCGGCGACGACGTGATCCACGTCCACGTCTCGATCGGCATCTCCGTCGGGGAGGCCGCCCACGCGCGGCCGGAGCAGCTCGTGAGCGACGCGGACGCCGCGATGTACCGCGCCAAGGGCCGCGGCGGCTCGCCCTTCGAGGTGTTCGGTGCCGGGATGCGGGAGCGGGCCTCCGAGCGCCTCGCGATCGAGACGGCGCTGCACCAGGCCCTCGGCCGCGACGAGCTGCGGCTCCACTTCCAGCCCCAGGTCGGCATGACCACCGGCGAGGTGAACGGCGTCGAGGCGCTCGTGCGCTGGCAGCACCCCAAGCGCGGGCTCCTGCTGCCGGGCGCGTTCATCGACGCCGCGGAGGAGACCGGGCTGATCCACCGCCTCGGCACCTGGGTGCTCGAGCAGGCGTGCCGCCAGTCCGTCGCGTGGGGCGGCCGGCTGCTGATGTCCGTGAACCTCAGCGCGCGGCAGGTGCTCCACCCGGACCTGCCGGAGACGGTCGCGCGGGTGCTCCGGGAGACGGGCTGCGACCCCAGCACGCTCTGCTTCGAGGTCACGGAGACGGCGGTGATGGATGACGTGGACGGCATCACGGTCGTGCTCGAGGACCTCAAGCGGCTCGGGGCGACGCTCGCGATCGACGACTTCGGGACGGGCTACTCCTCGCTTCGCGCGCTTCAGCAGTTCCCGTTCGACGTCGTGAAGATCGACCGCTCGTTCGTGGGTGGGATCGCCTCTTCCGAGCAGGAGGCGGCGATCGTCGCGGCGGTCATCTCGCTCTCGCACGCGCTCGGCCTGCGGACCGTGGCCGAGGGCATCGAGACGGTCGAGCACCTCGACTGCCTGCGGACGCTCGGCTGCGACACGGGCCAGGGCTTCTACTTCGCGCGGCCGTGCGCCGCGTCGCAGCCCCAGGGCGCCTGAGTCGCTCCACCCGGCCGACGACGGCGTCGCCGTGCTCGTCCGAGGTCGCGCCGTCCGGCGCCGTCGGGGTCCTCGCCCACGGCGACCTCGAAGTCCCCGCCGCGCCGTGGAGCTCGAGCGTCGGGGGGCGCTCGGCGCGCCGCCCGACGCGCGTGCGGATCGTCCCCTCGCCGTCGAGGAGCTCCGCGCCGGGGCGCCGCGGGCGCCGCGGCCCGCGGCCCAGTCAGAAGACCGAGTGCACGGGGACCTCCGCGGCCAGCCGGAAGGGCGGCACGAGGGCGACGTGGTCGCCGCTCCAGAAGCGGCCCGGGTCGTACCAGCTCGCCGGGCGCTCCGCGGGCAGGACGCCCATGGCCTGGAAGGTCGCCGCCACGAGCTCGGCGCAGTAGATCGACTCGAGGCTCGACTCCCGGCGGCGGTAGCGCCCGCGGGCCCAGCGGCCGGCGAGGCCGAGGGTGGTCGGGAACGCGCGGCCGTCGTAGCGCTCGATCGTCTCCACGAGCCGGTCCTCGTGGCGGCGCTCGAGCGGCCCCTCGAGCTGCCGGGTCCACGCGCGCTGGCCGTAGCGCTTCTCCCAGGTCGTGACGGCGTCGCGGAGGCGGTGGAGCTGCACGCCGCGCTGAAGCCTGCCGGTCCACACGTCGGGAAGCGAGCGGCCGAGCTCCGCGTGCCACAGGAGCGGCGGGAGGTCGTCGAGCGCGACGACCATGCCCACGTGATTCACCGGGCTGTTCGTGAGGGTCCGGATCGCGACGTCCGCCCACGAGCGACCACGGAACAGCCAGACGTCGCCGGTGGTGGCCGTCGCGACGGCCTCGTCGAGCGTCAGGGAGTCGGGCACGCGGGGTAGCGTAGGCGCGTGCGCGTCCCCTGGAAGCTCCTCGGCCTCGCGGGCGTCGCCGGCGTCGCCGCCTCCGGGGCCGTCGTGGCCCGTCGGCGCCGCGCCCAGCAGGAGTACGACCCCGAGGCGCTGCGGGCGAAGCTGCACGAGCGCCTGGCGGCCGCCAGGGCCGGCTGATGGAGCTCATCGGCCCGGCGCTCACCCTCCGCCCACCGGGACCGGACGACGCCGACGCGCTCTTCGCTCTCGGCCGTGACCCCGAGGTCGTGCGCTGGTTCTCCTGGGGGCCCTACACCTCGGGGGCCGAGCCCCGCGCGTGGATCGCCGCGCAGGTCGGGCGGCGCGAGCGCGGCGAGGCGCTCGCGCTCGCGATGCTCCACCACGAGCACGGCCTGGTCGGCATCACCGAGCTCGCCGAGTGGTCCCGCCGCGACCGCCGCGCCGTCGTCGGCACCTGGTTCGCCCGGCGGTGGTGGGGGAGCGGCCTGAACGCGGAGAGCAAGCGCCTCGTCGCCCTCCTCGCCTTCGGCCACTGCGGCCTCGAGCGCCTCGGCGCCTACGCGGACGTCGGCAACGCCCGCTCCCGTGCCGCGCTCGTGAAGGCGGGCTTCGAGGAGGAGGGCGTCCTCCGCGGCTTCCACCGCCACGGCGAGGAGCAGAAGTCGGTGGCGTCGTTCAGCCTGCTGCGGACGGAGTGGCGGGCGGGTGCGGTCGCCGGCGAGCTGCGCGGGGCGGTGCCGGAGGCGTTCCGGCTGGGCTGAGTGCGCGCGAGCGCCCCGCGCAGCGCGGCAACGCGTCCTACGACCGCTTCGCGTCCCAGGAGAACCCGCGGATCGCGAGCACGGCGCCGCCGATCCCCCAGAGCGCGATCACGCCGAGCGAGCCCGCGTTGTCCGCGAGTGAGGCGCCCGTGACCATGGCGCCGCTCAGGCCGTCGATGACGTGCGTGAGCGGCAGCGCGCGGCCGATGTCGCGCAGGAACGCCGGGGCGTCCTCCGCGTCGAAGAAGACCCCCGACACGAAGATCACCGGCAGGAAGACGACGTTGACGAACGCGGGCGCCGAGTCGAAGTTCGGGATCAGGTGGGAGTACGCGACGCCGAGGGCGGCGAGGCACGCGACGCCCGCGACGACGAAGACCACGAGCTCGAGGTAGTCCTCGGGCCAGCCCGTGCCGAAGAAGAGGCGGCCGCTGACCACGACGATCGTGACCTGGATCGCCGCGTTCGTGACCGCGTTCGCCGCGAGCGCGCCGAGGTAGGCGCCACTCGGCAGCGGGGTGCCGCGCATCCGCTTCAGTACGCCCTGCTCGCGGAGGAAGACGAGGTTCATCGCGAGGGCGGAGAACGTCGTGGAGAGCACGCTCATCCCCGCGATGCCGGGGACGATGACGTCGAGCGCGTCCTGGTCGCCGGAGACGATCGCGCCGATCAGGAACAGGAACAGCAGCGGCAGGACGAAGTTGAAGAACGCCGCGGAGGGGTTGCGCCAGAACATCCGGCGCTCCAGGCGGTACTGGTGCCAGCCGAGGGTGAGCGCGTCAGGCACGGGCGGGCACCGGGGGGATCGGGGCGTCGGCGGCCGCGTCGGCCGTGAGCTCCAGGTAGACGTCCTCGAGCGAGGGTCGGCTCACGGTGAGCTCCGCGACGGTGCCGCCGTGCGCGAGCGCCGCGGCGGTGAGGTCGTGCACGAGGCGCGTCGGGTCCTCGACCTCGCGCTCCTGCACGCGCCCGTCCTCGTCGCGCCAGGTGACCCGGGCGCGGGTGAGCGCCCCCACGCCGAGCTCGGCGGGCCGGCCGATCGCGAGGATCCGCCCGGCCTTGATGATCGCGACGCGGTCGGCGAGCTCCTGCGCCTCGTCGAGGTAGTGCGTCGTCAGCAGGACGGTCTTGCCGAGGTCCCGGAGCGAGCGGATCGTGTCCCAGGCGGCGCGGCGGGCCGCCGGGTCGAAGCCGGTGGTCGGCTCGTCGAGGAAGATGAGCTCCGGGTCGCCGACGAGCGCGAGCGCCAGGTCCAGGCGCCGCGCCTGGCCGCCGCTGAGGGTTCGCACGCGCGCGTCGGCCTTCTCCTGGAGGCCCGCGACGGCGATCACCTCCTCGACGTCCCGCGGGTGCGGGTACAGCCGCGCCCAGTGCGTGACGGCCTCGCGGACGGTGACGAAGCGGTACATCCCGCCCGCCTGCAGGACGATGCCGACGCGGCTCCGCAGCTCGCGCGGCCGGGTGCCGGGGTCGAAGCCCAGGACGGAGACCTCGCCGGAGGTCCGGTCGCGATAGCCCTCGAGCACCTCGACCGTCGTGGTCTTGCCCGCGCCGTTGGGCCCGAGCAGGCCGAACACCTCGCCCCGGGCGACCTCGAAGTCGATGCCGCGCACGGCATCGTGGGTCCCGTAGGACTTGCGGAGGTCGCGAACCTCGATCGCAGGGCTGCTCACGACGTCCCATCATGGCAAGCTGCGGCTGATGCGATGCGCCTGCATCGACATCGGATCGAATACGACGCGCCTGCTCGTGGCCGAACACGGCCCGGGCGAGGTCGTGCTGCGCGACGTCGCCGCGGACCGTGCCTTCACCCGCCTGGCCGCCGACCGGGGCGCGGACGGCAGCCTCTCGCCCGAGCGGATCGTGCTCGTGGCCGAGGTCGTCGCGACCCAGGCCACCCTCGCGCGGGAGGCCGGAGCGACCGCCCTGCGTGCCGTCGCGACCGCCGCCGTGCGCGACGCGCCGAACGCGGACGCCCTGTGCGCCGCGGTCCTCGCGCGAAGCGGCGTCGTCGTCGAGGTCATCGACGGGGACGAGGAGGCGCGGCTGGCCTTCGCCGGCGCCACCGGCCTCCTGGGCACGCCGCCCGGCCCCGACGAGCGCCTCGGGGTCGTCGACGTCGGCGGCGGCTCGACCGAGCTCGTCTGCGGCACCACGCGCGACGGCGTGGGCTGGTCGCGCTCCTTCCGGATCGGCTCGGGGGTGCTCACGGAGCGCCACGTGCGCGGCGCGTGCCCGAGCGCCGCGGAGCTCGCCGCCCTGCGCGCCGACGTCGCACAGGCCTTCTCCGCGCTCGACCCGCCCGCGGTCCGCGCCGCCCACGCAGTCGGGGGGAGCGCCACCTCGCTCGGGCGCCTCACGGGCGGCGAGCTGCACCCCGCCTCGCTGGATCGCGCGCTCGAGGCGCTCTGCTCGGGCCCGGTCGCCGTGGTGGCCGAGCGCCTCGGCCTGCACCCCGACCGCGTGCGCATGCTCCCCGCGGGCATCGTCGTGCTCGGGGAGGCCGCCCGGGCGCTCGGCGTGCCGCTCCGGATCGCCTCGGGTGGCCTGCGCGAGGGCGTCATCCTCGCCATGGCCTCCGGGTAGGCTCCCGGGATGGCGAAGGCCCGGCCGGTCCCCGGCCTGCACGCGCAGCTCCCGTTCGCCGAGGCGGCCGCCGCGACCGTGCGCGTGCGGACCGAGGAGCTCTTCGACGCGCAGGACGGCGTCCTCGACACGACCGAGGTGGAGCGCGTCCACGCGATGCGGGTCGCCACCCGCCGCCTCCGCGCCGTGCTCGAGATCTACCGCCCGTGCTTCGAGCAGGAGCACTACCGCCCGGTCCTCCGGGATGTGAAGGCGCTCGCCGACGCGCTCGGCGCCCGCCGCGACCCCGACGTCCAGCTTCTCGCGCTCGACCGCCTCGAGGCCGACATGCCCGAGGAGGACCGCGCGGGCCTCGAGCTCCTCGCGGCCGAGGTCCGGGAGGAGCAGGCCGCGGGCAACGAGCTCCTCGCC
>JAOPZO010000058.1 GCA_025964065.1 Solirubrobacterales bacterium
CCGCGGCCTGAGCGGCCCGGTCGGCGTGCGCTCCCGGGCCGTGCGGGTGACCGCGCCGCCCGCCCGCCGCAAGGGCGTGCGCCAGCGGGGGAAGGGCAAGGCGGCAGCGCGCCCGAAAGGTGGTTGACGCCCGGAGATTGCGGGAACGTGCATGATTGGGCCCAAGGAACAGGACGAACGACATGACGTCTCACCCCTCACACCTCTCCGCCGTCACCCCGAGCACGACCCCCGGCCACGCCGTGGCCGTGACCGTCCCCGCCCGCTCCGAGGAGGTCGCGGGCATCCGGAAGGCCGTCGGCGCGCTCGCCAGCGCCGCCGGGCTCGACGCGGATCGCCGCGCCGACATCGCGCTGGCCGTCGGTGAGGCCTGCGCGAACGCCGTCGTGCACGCCTACGTCGAGGGGGAGCCCGGCGTCCTGCGCGTCACCGCCGACCTCACGCCGATCGGCCTGCAGGTCGTCGTCGCCGACGACGGCCGCGGCATGGCACCGCGCCCGGACTCGCCCGGCCTCGGCCTGGGCCTTCCGCTCATGGCGTCGCTGACGACGGCCATCGAGTTCCGCGCGGGCGACACGGGCGGCACGGAGATCTGGATGGTCTTCGCCGTCGAGGGGCCCGCCGCCTCCGCCGGCTGGGCCCGCACGGGCTGACGGTCCGAGAGGCCCCGCCGCACCCTCAGGCGACCTGCGCCGAGGCCCCGCCGCCCTCCTCCACGGCGACCTCCGCGACGTCCGCGGTCGCGGCGGCGGCACGCGCCGCCTTCCACGTCGTGAAGGTCGCCAGCACCACCGAGAGGTCCAGCAGCGTGGGGTCGCGGTCGGCCGCCTGCTGGTAGTCGAGCATCCGCAGGCGCTCGACCCCGGAGCCGACGAGCGCCGCGGTGCGCCGCAGCCCGTCGAGCACCTCCTCGCGGTCCCCGACCTCGGCCTGCACGCGCCGTGCAGCGTTCGCGAGGACCCCCGCAGCGCTTCCGCGCGAGCGCGCCTCGCCCTCGTCGGCGACCGCCTCGGCGCGAGCCCGGCCGGCGCCGATGATGAGGCGGCAGTTCGGGCAGCGCATCGCGCTGGGCGGGTACGGCAGGGTCGCCGCTCCAGGGACCGGCATGAGGCAGTGGGGGCAGTGGGGGAGCGTGGACATCGTCCCTGGCGGCTACCCGAGGTGCGCGCGCGGCAACGAGCGTCGCGACGCTTCGTCAGGTAGCGGACGTGGGCACCGGTCAAGCCCGGTTTGCCGGAGGGGCGGGCGCGGTACCCCCGGCTCCATGACCAGCCCCATCACCGTGCAGAAGTTCCTGAAGGGCGCCGAGTACCCCGCGGACCGCGACGACCTCCTGGCGGTGGCCGAGGGCAACGACGCGCCCGAGGAGGTCATCGAGGCGCTCGAGGAGCTCGACGAGACGACGTTCGACGGGCCGGACGAGGTCGTCGAGGCCCTCGACACCTGAAACGGCCCGGCTCGCACGAACGGCCCGGGAATCCGGGCCGTTCGCACGAGGAGGACAGCAGGGTGGCGCTAGGCGACGCGTCCGCGGCCGAGGCGGCCACCGGAGCCGATGCCGGCGAGCAGGACGAGGATCGCGGCGACGATCGCGACGATGGACGGCAGGCCGAGCGCGACGGCGACGACGTAGACGACGACCGCGATGACGACGGCGATGAGGGCGTTGACCAGCAGTGACATTCGATTCTCCTCCTTGGGGTGTATCCGGAGGATGCCCTCCGGCGCGGCCCGAGAAACGAGCTGGACGGGTGTCGTAGCGGTGGGCGGCGCGCCCCGGGCTAGGCCGGGGGCTCGCCGCCCGGGTCCCGCAGATCGCCCACGAGGCGCTCCCGCAGCAGGGCGAAGGCGATCGTCGCGGACACGCCGCGCAGCAGCCGTCGCTGCGTATCGCTGAGGTCGGCCTGCTCGTCGACGACGACGAGGAGCGCCCCGAGGCTCTCCCCGGCGGCGAGCATCGGCACCGCCAGGAGCGCGAGCCCGGTCGGGGCCCCGAACGCCCGCGCGGTCTCGGCGTCGAGCCACGCGATGTCCCCGTCGCGGAGCGCCTCGGCGAGGTCGTCGAAGCGCGTGACGGTGACCATCTCGGGGCCGAGGAGGCCGCGGGCGGAGCGGCCGAGCACGAGCGCGCCGGCCATGGACGGCGCGATCGCGACGTCCACCGCGCTCAGGCGGCGGACGAGCACCGCGGTCGCGTCCGCGATCGCCGCCATCCCGGAGCTGAGCCGGAAGATGTCGGTGATCGCGGCGAGCGCCTCGGCGAACCGCGCGTCACGGTCGGAGCGCTCGCGCAGCGACTCGCGGTCCCGCTCCGCGTCTGCGAGCAGCTGACGGGTCCGCCGCTCCCGCGCCGTGTCGATCCCGATGAGCGCCACGAGCGGCCGCTCGCCCTCCTCGTGCGGCAGCCGGTAGGCGATGGAGTGGGCGCCCGAGCGCAGTCCTGCGGTCCAGTCGGGGTGCTCGCAGCCCGCGGCCACGAGGTCCTCCGTGAAGAGCCGCTTGAGCGTCCGGCAGCCCGGCTCGTCGGCGAACCAGGGGGCGAGCTGCAGGAGGTCGTCCCCGGGGCTCGGCGCGCCCGGGCGGTGGCGGACCGCCGCGTTGACGAACTCGACGCGCAGCGGCTCGGGCCCGGAGAGCGCGACCACCGCGACGGGCGCGTGCTCGGCGAGCGACGCCTGGGCGCCCGGGGTGATCCCGGCGTCCTGCGGCAGGTCGGTCGCGTCGATGGCCGAGGGGATCGGCACCCCGCTCTCCACGGCGCGGCGCACCGCGACCACGCGCGCCACGTCGTCCACGGCGTACCGCCGGGAGCCGCCGTGGGCGCGCACCGGCCGCGGGAACCCGTGTCGCCGCTCCCAGGTCCGCAGCCGCTCGCGCGACACGCCCGTGAGGGCCGCGAAGTCCGTCGCGCTGACCGTCTGACCACCCTTGACCACAGCCGAAGTCTGACGCAGTCCCCGGCGGTGCGTCGGCTCAGGTGCCGGGAGCGGCGGCGGCCGCGGCCCGCGCGCGCTCCTGCTCCTCGGCGAGGCGCGCCTGCAGCAGGTTGTTCGCGAAGGAGAGCG
>JAOPZO010000070.1 GCA_025964065.1 Solirubrobacterales bacterium
CTCGCGTTCTCCTGCGGCGCGGCGCTCCCGCTCCTCGCCGCGGTCCTCGCCCCGGGCGGCGTGCGCGTCGCGGTGATCGTCCTCGTGACCCTCCTCGCCCTCGGGCTCCTCGGCGCGACGGGTGCCCGCCTCGGCGGCGCGCCGCGCGGGCCGGCGATCGTCCGGGTCCTTACCTGGGGTGGCGTGGCGATGGCCGTCACGTACGCGATCGGTGCGGCGGTCGGCACCGCCGTCTAGCCGTTGTGCCTCGGCTGGTCGCGAACGCGGGTGATCGGGTGAGGCGAGCTGGGTCTCGCGGGCGCGCTCGACACCGACCGCCCTCACGGAAGGTCAGGCAGCAGCTCGATCGCCAGACCGAGCGCGGCGCACGCGCCGAGCGTTCGCAGCACCGACCAGCGCAGGCGGAAGATCATCGCGGCGGCGGCGAGAGCTACCAGCAGCGACGTTTCGTTCAGCGAGGCGAGGACCGGCAGCTCGAGGCTGAGCGGGCCGGTGGTGGTTTCGGTGGTGCGCGCGAACAGGGTGTTGAGCGCGAAGTACAACGCGAGGTCGGCGATGACGCCGACGACGGCGGCGGTGATGCCGGTGAGCGCGGCGGACAGACGCTGGTTGCTGCGCAGGCGCTCGACGTAGGGCGCGCCGAGGAAGATGAAGAGGAAGCACGGTACGAACGTCACCCAGGTGGTCAGCAGCGCGCCGATCGTGGCCGCTACCCAAGGGTCCAGTCCGCCGGGGTCTCGGTAGGCGCCGAGGAAGGCGACGAATTGCACGACCATGATCAGCGGCCCCGGCGTGGTCTCCGCCAGCGCGAGGCCGCGAACCATCTCGCCGGGGCTGAGCCACCCGTAGGTCTCGACGGCTCGTTGGGCAACGAACCCCAGGACTGCGTACGCGCCGCCGAAGGTGACGACCGCGGTGCCGGAGAAGAACAGGCCCTGATCCCACAGCACGCTGCCAGTGCCGGCCAACACCGCGACGATCAGCAACGGCAGCGTCCAGAGCGCGACGCCGACTAGGAGCACCTTCAGCGCCCGCGAGGCGGTAGGGCGCTCGGCGTGAAGCGCGTCGTCGCTGATCACCGGCGCAGGTCCGTCTGCGCCGTCGTCATGACCGCCGCCCGTGCCCTTGAGGACATGCGGCGCCAGGCGCCCGAGCAGCAGGCCAACTCCCGCCGCGACCGCCACGACGATCGGGAACGCGATTCCGAAGCCGGCCAGCGCGACGAACGCGCCGACCGCGATGGCGACGAGCGCACGATCCGCGAGCGCTCGCTTGCCGACGCGGATGATGGCTTGCACGACGATCGCCAGCACCGCCGGGGCCAGGCCGGCGAACAGGCCGGCGACTGCGGCGGTCTCGCCGAAGGCGACGTAGATGACCGACAACGCCAGCAGTGCGAGCACGCCGGGGACGACGAAGAGGATCCCGGCGGCCAGCCCGCCACGGGTTCCGTTGAGCAGCCAGCCGATGTAGATCGCCAGCTGCTGCGCTTCGGGGCCTGGCAGGAGCATGCAGTAGTTGAGGGCGTGCAGGAAGCGCTGCTGCCCGATCCAGCGCTTCTCGTCGACGAGCACCCGTTGCATGACCGCGATCTGGCCCGCCGGTCCGCCGAAGGTCTGCAGCGAGATCGCCCCCCACGTCCGCACGGCTTCCCTGAACGGCACGAGGTCGGTCACGGGCGGCGGGCCTGACGAGGTGGGCGACCTGGCCGGCGGGCCGGGCGGAACCGCACTCACGCGGGCTCGCTCAGCAGCGTGGCGCGTCGCCGATACGCATCGAGCCCGTCAGCGCGTGCGGCGACTTCCGCGAGGTCGCGTCCGGCGGCGCTCGCTCCCTTCGGAAGGGTGGCTTGGAGCTCGTCGAGGGCGGGGCGCCCGGCGAGCCAGGCGGCCATCTCGGCGCGGGTGCGCGCCACGCCTAGCCCTCCTCGGCGACCGCGGGCGCTCCTTCGGCTGCTGCACTCCCGAGGTGCTCATGGTGGTGACGAAGGGCGGCGAGGAGCTCGGGGAGGTGGTGATCGTGAAGCGTGTAGTGGGCGTGGCGCCCTTCGCGTCGAACCTCGACGAGATGCAGCTGCCGGAGGAGGCGGAGCTGGTGGGAGGTCGCGCTCTGCGTCATCCCCGCGATGTGCGCGAGCCGCTCGACGGTCTGCGGGCCGCTCATCAGCCCCCAAAGGAGCTTGAGCCGGCTCGCCGAGCTGAAGGCGCGCACCGTCTCGGCGAGCTGCTCGGCCTCACGGGCGGAAAGCGGACGGGCGGGGGGGCGGTGCTCGGAGGGGGCGGCCATCGGGCGCCAGCATAATCCATGCGCGTCTCTTCAGATGTACGCTGAACGTCGATGGCGAGCGAGACGACCACGCCCCAGCGGCACGGACACGCGCACGGACACGGCCACGGCCACAGTCACGGCCTTGTCGATCGCTCCATCGTTCGCTCGCGTGAGGGGCTGCGTGCGGTCGGGCTCTCCCTCCTCGTGCTGCTGCTGACGGCGCTGGCGCAGGCCGTCGTCTTCGTCAGCACTGGCAGCGTCGCGCTGCTGGCCGACCTGATCCACAACGTCGGGGACGCGCTCACGGCGGTGCCGCTGGCGATCGCGTTCTTGATGCGGTCGTTCGTCGCGGAGAAGCGCGCGGGCTACTTCGTGGTCGCGGCGATCCTCGTCAGCGCCGCCGTCGCGGGCGCCACCGCCGTCGACCGCCTCTTCGATCCGCAGGAGCTCGACCACGTCTGGGCACTCGCCGCCGCCGGCGGCATCGGGTTCGTCGGCAACGAGGTCGCCGCGCAGATCCGGACGCACGCCGGGCGACGCCTGGAGAGCCCGGCGCTGATCGCCGACGGCGCGCATGCCCGCACCGACGGGCTCGTGAGCCTCGCGGTGGTCGGGAGCGCCCTCAGCGTCGGCATCGGCTTCGAGCTCGGGGATCCGCTCATCGGCCTGGTCATCACGCTTGTCATCCTGCGCATCACCTGGCAGTCGATCGCGACGATACGCGCCGATCCCGGGATGCCGGACGACGGTGCTCGTGGCCATGCCGACTGAGCCCCGAGGACACGCACGCAGGCGACGGATCCTCTCGTGACCCCACCACGGTGTGCCAGACTCTCCCA
This sequence comes from Solirubrobacterales bacterium, assembly GCA_025964065.1. Classification (GTDB taxonomy): domain Bacteria; phylum Actinomycetota; class Thermoleophilia; order Solirubrobacterales; family Solirubrobacteraceae; genus Paraconexibacter. The sequence goes on from JAOPZO010000070.1 coordinate 3,108, forward strand.
CATCACGCCTGTGAAGACCCATTCATACGTGGCGGTGCTCGGATGACGGTGGTCGCACACGCCGGCCATTGGCTCAACAACGTGATCTACGTCGCGCCCGTGCTGCTCGTGTGCATCGCCCTGGGCGTCGGGCGACTGCGTGATCGGCGAGCAGGCATCACGCCGGAGCAGCGCGACGCGATGGACCAGGCGAGCCTCGACGGCGGCATGGACGGCCGCGCATGAACGAGGACCGTCGCGCGCTTCTGCGCCTCTTCGCGCTGCTCATCGTCGGGGGCCTCGCCCTGCACGAGCTGCGTTACCTCCTCGCCTTCGGCTCGCACGCCGGCGACGTGGCCGCGGCGCAGGGGCACGCCTATCTGGCCCTCACCGGACCGCTGCTGGGGCTGATCGCCACCTCGGCGCTCGCCTGCCTCGTCCTGCGCTCCGCCACGACGGGGACCCACTGCTCAGTGCGCGCCGTGCGCGTGCGCCGGCTCTGGCCGCTGCTCTCCGTCGGCCTGCTCGTCCTCTTCGTCGGCCAGGAACTCCTCGAGGGGGCGCTCACGGTCGGCCACCCGTCTGGCTTCGACGCGGTCCTCGGCGGCGGCGGCTGGATCGCGGCGCCGCTCTCGGTGCTGGTCGGCGGGGCGATCGCCGTGAGCGTCCGTGTTGTCGCCCGCTTCGTCGCCGCGGTGCGCGCGACGCACTGCCGGCGTCCGTGCCTCCTGGCGGCTCGGCCCGCCGCGGTGTGGGCCGCCCGTGTTCCCCGCGGACGCCGTCGGCTCCCGCCACTGGCCCGGCACCTCGCCGGTCGCGCGCCGCCGCTCCCGGTCTGAAGCAGCCGCGCGCCCCGGGCGCGCACGGACACGCGCCGCCTCTGGGCAGGTGCTCCTTCCACGCCTACCCCAGGACACGTCCATGCTTCTCCGCACCTCATCTGCACTGGCGGCAGCGCTGCTGCTCGCCCTCCCCGCTACCGCCCTTGCCCACGGCCTCGGAGGCGAGGCGGCCAACACCTCCACCCTGGGGTTCGTCCCGCTCGGGATCGAGCACATGCTGCTGGGCTGGGACCACCTCGCGTTCATCGTCGGCATCGTGCTCTTCTCCGGACGCTTCGACCGTGCCGTGAAGCTCGTCTCGACGTTCGTGGTCGGGCACAGCACCACGCTGATGATCGCCACGCTCGCCGACGTCCGGGTCTCCCCGACCGCCGTCGACGTCGTCATCGCACTGAGCGTCGTGACCGTCGGCGTCCTCGGACTCCGTGGCCGCCCGAAGGACTGGACCCCGGTCTACGTCATCGTCGGAGGCTTCGGGCTCGTTCACGGCTTCGGACTCGCCACGCGGCTCCTCGACCTCGGCATCCCCGACGACGGGCTCGTCCTGAAGGTCGTCGCGTTCAACGTCGGCCTGGAGATCGGTCAGATCATCGCCATCGCGGTCATCGTCGGCCTCGTCCACGGTGCCTCCCGCGCGGTCAAGGGCAACGACGAGCGCGCGCGCAAGGTCGGCTACGGCGCCCTCGCCGCAGTCGGCTTGATCGCCGCGATGGTGCTCTCCTTCCCCGGCTCCAGCGACAACGAGGCCACCGCGACACCAGTGGCCGGCTCCGGGACGACTGGCGGTGTCGAAGCGCCGTGCACGCAGGTCGACGTGCAGCCGTCGGGCGGGTTCGGCGGCAGCCACCCGACCAAACAGTTCTTCGCCCCCGGCGAGGCCGGCGAGGAGGAGAACTTCAACCACGTCATCGGCGACGGCTACGTGATCGTCCGCTATGCGCCCGGGGTCCCGGAGCAGCGCATCGCGGAGCTGCGGACGCTCGCAGGCCCGAACAACTCGACGGTCGTCGCCGCCGAAGATCCCGAGCAGGAGATGCCGCTCCGCGCGCTGACCGCGTTCCGAGAGCTCAGGTGCACGCGCTTCGACACCGCGGCGCTCACGACGTTCACCGAGGCCTGGAAGGCCGACCTGGCCGCGGGGAAGTTCGGATGACCGTGAAGCAGAGGCGACGGATCGCCGCACGGTGATCGCCGCCGCCATGGCGCTCTCGGCCTGCGGGGAGGAGGACCGCACGGCCACCACCACGCAGCTCGGCATCGACCACATCCTCTCCCATCAGGGCAGCAACGTCGGGTTCGAGCTCGCCGACGACCCCGACCCGTCGCGAAGGACATCGACCACGTCACGAGCGCAAGGGAGGCGGCCGCACCCGTCGGCGTGACGCTGGAAGAACGCCGAGGCGCGCCGTCCAGCCCCGGGCGCCGCGCGGAGCGACGCAGCTCGGGGAACGCGGGCTCGGTGTCCGGGGGGACGGCGGCGACGAGGACCGTCGCGAGCCGGTGGAGGCGAGCCGGGGGATCAGGTGCCACATCGCAGGGCGGTTCGCGGGCGGACGGTCCCGAGTGGTAGTCCTACGGGATGTCCGTCTCCTTCGGCTACAAGGCCTCGTCCGAGCAGTTCGATCCCGCCGACCTGCTGTCGCTCTCGCTCGAGGCCGTCGGCACCGGGCTTCCGACCGTCGCGATCTCCGACCATTTCCAGCCCTGGCGCCACGACGGCGGCCACGCGCCCGCTGCGCTGCCGTGGCTCGGCGCGCTCGTCGCCTCCTCCCCCGACGTCACGATCGGGACGAGCGTCCTCACCCCGACCCTCCGCTACCACCCCGCCGTCATCGCCCAGGCGTTCGCCACGCTCGGGTGCCTGGCACCGGGCCGCGTCTTCCTCGGGGTGGGCACGGGCGAGTCGCTGAACGAGACCCCCGTCACGGGCGCGGCGTTCCCGGGCATCAAGGAGCGGCGGATGCGCCTGGCCGAGGCGATCGAGCTCATGCGGGCGCTGTGGACCCAGGAGCGGGTGGACTTCGAGGGCGAGTGGTACCGGACGGAGAAGGCCACGGTCTACGACCGCCCGGAGCAGCCCGTCCCCGTGTACGTCGCGGCGTCCGGCCCCCTCGCGGCGAAGCTCGCGGGCCGCGTCGGCGACGGCTTCATCTGCACCTCGGGCAAGGCGCCGCAGCTCTACCTGGACCTGCTCGCCGCCGTGGCGGAGGGCGCGGAGCAAGCCGGGCGCGAGGTCGCGGACATCGAGAAGATGATCGAGGTCAAGGTCTCCTACGACCGCGACCGCCAGGCCGCGCACGACGCCTGTCGTCCGTGGGCGGCGCTCGCCCTCACGGGGGAGCAGAAGGCCGGTATCCACGATCCGATCGAGATGCAGGAGGCCGGGGAGGCCGCCGCGGACCGCGCGCACACGCGCTTCATCGTCTCCGACGATCCCGAGGAGGTCGTCGAGGCCATCGCGACCTACGTCGACCTGGGCTTCACGAGGCTCGTGTTCCACCTGCCCGGGGACGACCAGCGCCGGCAGCTGCGCGCGTTCACCGGCGACGTGCTCCCACGCCTGCAGGAGCGCTTCGGCTGAGGTTGGTGCTCAGGTCCGCGCGAAGCGGATGACGTGCTCGCTGCGGTCCTCGACGACGGCGCCCTCGGCGGCGAGCAGGTCGAGGTGGCCGATGACCTCGCTGAGCGTCAGGAACGCCTGCGTGATCGCGACGGAGCCCCACGTGGCGGTGGCGATCTCGTGCGCGGTCAGCGGGCCGCCGGCCAGCTTGTCGTGGAAGTCCTGGGCGCGGCGCTCGTGCGACGCCATCCGCTTCCCGATGAGCGCGGCGTGGTCGGTCACGGGGCCGCGGTGCCCGCCGAGCACCAGCTCGACGTCCATGGCGGCCGTCTTCGTGAGCGACGCGCGGTACTCCACGAGCGTCCGGGGCCGCGTCCGGTCCCACGCGGGATCGAGCGGCCGGGAGATGAGCGCGTTCGAGGAGACGCCGCCGAGCAGGTGGTCGCCCGAGAACATGAGCTTGCGCTCGGCGTCGTGCAGGATCGTGTCCGAGGGCGAGTGACCGGGTCGGTGGTGCACGGACAGGGTCCGGTCGCGCAGCTCGAGCACGCTGCCGTCGTGCAGGCGCCGGTCCACCCGGGAGGGCGCGCCGTAGCCGCGGACGACGTCGGCGACGGAGCGCAGCGCCTCGGAGACGTGGTCCTCGACGCCGTGGCGCTGCATGAGCAGCTGGGCGTCGTCGTCGTCCCTCGCGGCGTGGCGGTCGAGGTCCTCGAGGACGGGCGCGAAGAGATCGAGGCACGCGACCTCCGCGTGCCCGCGGGCCGCGAAGACGTGGGCCAGGCCGCAGTGGTCGATGTGCTGGTGGGTGACGACGAGGAGCTCGACGTCCTCGATCGCGTGCCCGCGCGCGGCCAGGCCGCGCTCGAGCGCGAGAAGCGCCGTGCCGCTGTTGGGCCCGCAGTCCACGAGGGTCAGCGGGTCGTCCTCCACGAGGTAGCAGTTGACGTCGCCGATCCCGAACGGCGTCGGCACGGGCAGGCAGTGGATGCCCTCCGCCGCCGCGCGCTCGAGGTTCGTGGTGTCCTCGGCGGTGCTGGTCCAGGCGCTCACCGACGGAGCGTACCGGCGGCACCCCCGGCGGCCCCGGCCCCGTCAGGCGGCGAGGGACAGCGCCCCCAGCGCGACCGCGGGGATGCCGACGTAGCCCTCGAAGGCGAGCCGCAGGGCCGGCGGCGCGTGGTCCAGCTCCATGGCGTGGATGCCGACGAGCCGCACCTTCACGACACCAAGAGCCCCGTGGGTTCCCGGGGCCGCGCCGTCCACGTCGCGGTCGCGCTCGACCCGGGCACGGCGCCCGTGGCGGCCGCCGCCACGCCGGAGCGCCGGGTGCCCGTGGGCGCGTAGTGCCTCAGCGGCCGTAGACGGCCGCGACGAGCGTGCTCGCGAGCGCCTCGCGGACGGCCGCGA
>JAOPZO010000089.1 GCA_025964065.1 Solirubrobacterales bacterium
CCGCGGCCCGTGGGCCCGAAGCGGTCGGCCGCGGCCATCGCGGCGCTTCCCAGCAGCAGCCCGACGGCGATGGAGCGCGGCGTTCCCATCCGCTGCTCGATGGGCCGCTCGAGCGTGAAGCCGAGGATCGCGGGCGGGACGAAGGAGCCGACCACGAGCACGACCCGGCGCCGGTCGAGGCCGCGCGCCGCTTCGCCGACCTCACCCCGCAGCGCGATGAGGAGCGCCGCGGCGGTGCCGGCGTGCAGCGCGACCTCGAAGGCCTTCCGGAGCTCCGGGTCGAGCTCCTCGTACGGCCAGCCCGCGAGCCACGGCACCAGGGTGATGTGGCCCGAGCTCGAGACGGGCAGGAGCTCCGCGGGGCCGTGGAGCAGCCCGAGCGCGAGCGCGTGACGGAGCGGGAGGGCGGCCTCAGGCCGCATCGACGGCGGCGTCGGGGCCGCCCCGGTTCTTCAGCAACCGCACGAGGAAGTACGCGGCCGCGGCCAGGATGAGCAGCGCGACGAGGTAGTCGATGTAGTGGAGCTTGTCCTTGATGTCCGTCCAGTTGTCGCGCGCCTCGCGGCCCGCGATCGTCAGGGCGAAGTTCCACGGCACCGCGCCGAGGAACGTCAGGACGCTGAAGCGCAGGATCGGCATGCGCGCGACGCCGGCCGGGAGCGAGATGAACGTGCGGACGATCGGGAGCATCCGCGAGAAGAAGACGGCGGCGTCCCCGTACTTCTCGAACCAGCGGTCCGCCCAGGCCAGGTACGAGGGCTTCACGTGCAGCTTCTTCGCGTGCTTCTCGAGCAGCTCCGTGCGCCCGTAGTACCCCACGGCGTAGGCGACCCAGGAGCCGACGAGGTTCGCGAAGCTCGCCACGAGGACGGCGGCCCAGAGCGTGTACTCGCCGTCGGAGACGTTGAAGCCCGCGAAGAGCATCGTCGCCTCGGACGGGATCGGGATGCACGCCGACTCGGGCGCCATGAGCAGGAAGATGCCCCACAGGCCGAGGTCCCCGACGACCCCGATGGCGAACTCGACGATCGGGTCCGTGATCGACGCGAGGACGACCGCGGCGCTGGCGAGGGCGGCGAGCACGGCGGAGACGGTAGCGGTGGTGCGGGGTACGGTGTCCGGCCATGGCGGTCCCCCTCTTCGACCCGTCCACGCCCCTGGAGCCGCTGCAGCCGGCGATCCGCGCGGCCGTCGACGACGTCCTGCGCTCCGGCCGCTTCATCCTCGGCCCGAACGTCGAGGCCTTCGAGCACGAGTGGGCCGCCTACACGGGCACCACGCACGCGGTCGGCGTCGCGAACGGCACGGAGGCGATCACGATCGCCCTGCGCGCGCTCGGGGTCGGCCCGGGCGACGACGTCGTCGTGCCGTCCTTCACGTACTTCGCGAGCGCCGAGGCGATCCCGCCGACGGGCGCGCGGGTGGTCTTCTGCGACGTCGACCCCGCCACGAGCTGCGTGACGCTCGAGACCGTGCGCGAGGCCGTGACCCCGCGCACGAAGGCGGTCGTGGCCGTCCACCTGTTCGGCAACGTCGCGCCCGTGCGCGAGATCGAGGAGGAGCTCGGCCTCCCCGTGGTCGAGGACGTCGCGCAGGCCAGCGGCTCCATCGCGGCCGACGGCTCGCGCCCCGGCAACCTCGGGGCGATCGGGACGTTCTCGTTCTACCCCTCGAAGAACCTCGGGGCCTTCGGGGACGGCGGTGCGATCACCACCTCCGACGGCGCGCTCGCCGAGCGGGTCCGCACGCTCCGCTTCCACGGCTCGAAGGACAAGGTCACCTACACCGAGGTGGGCTACAACTCGCGCCTGGACGAGCTCCAGGCCGCGATCCTGCGCGTGCAGCTCCCGAAGCTCGACGGGTGGGCCGACCACCGCCGCGCCGCGGGCGGCTGGTACGCCGACGCCGGCCTCGGCAGCCACGCCGCGCTCCCGGAGCCGACGCCGGGCGCCCGCCCCGCCTGGGGGCTCTACGTCGTCCGGCTGCCCGAGCCCGACCGCGTCGGCGCGGCGCTCCGCGAGCGCGGCATCGGCGCGAGCGGCTACTACCGCGTGCCGATCCACCAGCAGCCCGTCTTCGCCGCCGAGCACGGGGCGAGGTCGCTGCCCGGGACGGACGAGGCCGCCCGCACGCACCTCGCGATCCCGATCTCGGCGGCGATCACGCACGCCCAGGTCGAGGAGGTCGTCGAGGCGATCAGGGACGCGGTGTAGGTGCGCGTCTGGGTCGACCTCACGAACTCCCCCCACGTCCTGGTCCTGCGGCCGGTCGTGGACGCCCTGCGCGCGCAGGGCCACGAGGTCGAGGTGACGGTGCGCGACTTCGCGCAGACCATCGGGCTGGCGGAGCGCTTCGGCATGGCGCACACGGTGATCGGCCGCCACCGCGGGGAGAAGCTCGGGGCGAAGGCGCTCGGGCTCGCGGACCGCTCCCTCGCGCTCGCGCGCTGGGCGCGCCCGCGGCGCTTCGACCTCGCCCTCGGCCACGGCTCGAACGACGTCTCCGTCGCCGCGCGGCTCCTGCGGATCCCGTGCTCCACGATGTTCGACTACGAGTGGGCGAAGGTGCAGCACACGGTGAACTGCCGCCTCGCGCAGGCCGTCGTCGTGCCCGAGGCGATCCCGCTCGACCGGCTCGCCCCGTACGGCACCACCCCCGCGAAGCACCGGCCGTACGCGGGGCTCAAGGAGGAGTACTACCTCCACGACTTCGAGCCGGACCCCGGGGTCGCCGCCGAGCTCGGCCTCGACCTCTCGCGGCCGCTCGCGATCGTCCGCACCCCGCCCGCGGTCTCGCTCTACCACCGCTTCGAGAACCCGCTCTTCGCCCAGGTGCTCGAGCGCCTGGAGGGGCAGCAGGCCGTCGTGCTCCCGCGGGTCGCCTCCCAGCGGGCGGAGCTCGAGGGGCGCGGCTGGGTCGTGCCGGAGCACGCGGTCGACGCGCAGTCGCTCATCGCGCTCGCGGACGTGGTCATCTCGGCGGGCGGCACGATGAACCGCGAGGCCGTGGCGCTCGGCACGCCGGTCTGGACGACGTTCGAGGGACGCCTGGGTGCCGTCGACGAGCGCCTCATCGCCGAGGGGCGCCTGCACAGGCTCGAGCGCGCGGAGGACCTCGTGCTCGAGAAGCGCGCGGGCGCCGCGGGCGCGCGGGTCCGGCGCGACCCGCAGGTCCTGGTGGACCTGCTCACGTCGCCGCTGCGGCGGTAGCGGAGCGGTCGCCCGGCGCCCGGGCGACAGCCGGCGTGGAACGTTGCGCGCGACGCCACGTTGCACGCCCGCTGTGCGTGGGGGCGACAGCCGGCGTGGAACGTTGCGTCTGGTTCCACGTTCCACGCCCGGGGCGCCCGGGGCGCCCGCTGCGCCCGGGGCCCGCTGCGCC
>JAOPZO010000102.1 GCA_025964065.1 Solirubrobacterales bacterium
CCGCGAAGGCGGCTGCGAGCTTCGTGGTCTGCTCAGGATCGGTCATGCGACGGTGCCTCCATGGGCTCCAGTGTGGCAGGGGCGCCGCAGCGGTACAGCCCGAGGTCGGCGATGAGCGCGAGGACGGGGTCCGGGACGAGGTGGCGGACGGGCTGCGCGGCGGCCACCCGCCGGCGCAGGTCGGAGGACGAGACGTCGATCCGCGGCATGGAGAAGAAGGCGAGCCGCTCGGGTGACGCGAGCCCGTCGAGCCGGCCGCGGACGTCCTCGCGGCCGATGCCCTCACGGGCCGCGACCGCGAGCACCGCGAGCTCGAGCACCGCCTCGGGTTCCCGCCAGCCCGGCAGCCCCTGGGCCTGGTCGCCGCCGACGACGAAGATCAGCTCGACCTCCGGCGCGCGAGCGCGGAGTGCCCGCAGCGTGTCCACGGTGAAGGACGGCCCGCCCCGGTCCAGCTCGAGCCGGGAGACGCGGAGCCCGGGATCACCGGCCGCCGCGGCCTCGCACATCGCGAGCCGCACCTCGGGCCCCGGGTCGCCGCGGAGCTCCTTGTGCGGCGGCGTGTGGACCGGCATGAGCACGACGTGGTCGAGCCCGAGCTGCGCACGGGCCTCCTGGGCGCAGACGAGGTGCCCCACGTGCGGCGGGTTGAACGTCCCGCCCAGGATCCCGACGCGCGCCATGCCGGTCCTACGGCCGCACGTGGCCGTCACCCTGGACGACGTACTTCTCCGAGCAGAGCTCCCGCATGCCGATGGGCCCGCGCGCGTGCAGCTTCTGCGTGGAGTTGCCGATCTCGGCGCCCATGCCGAACTCGCCGCCGTCGGTGAAGCGCGTCGAGGCGTTGAGGTAGAGGCAGGCGGCGTCCACACCCAGCTCGAAGGCGCGGAGCGCGCCGGCGTCGCCCGAGACGATCGCCTCGGAATGCCCCGAGCCGTGGACGTTGACGTGCTCGATCGCCTCGTCGAGCCCGTCGACGACCGCGACCGCGAGGGTCAGCGCCAGGAACTCGGTGTCCCAGTCGGTGTCGGTCGCGTCGAGCAGCCGGCCGGCGAGCTCCTCCCCCGCGAGGGCCCGCGTGCGGCCGTCGACCCGGAGCTCGACGCCGGCGTCGAGCAGGGCCCGCAGCGCACCCGGCAGGAACTCGGCGGCCACGCCGGCGTGGACCAGCAGCGTCTCCGCAGCGTTGCACGCGCTGGGCCGCTGGACCTTCGCGTTGAGGACGATCTCGCGGGCCCAGCCGAGGTCGGCGGCCGCGTCGACGTACACGTGGCAGTTGCCCGACGCCGCGTAGATGACCGGCACCGTGGCGACGGCATCGAGGGCGTTCTTCAGGCCCTCGCCGCCGCGCGGGACGATGAGGTCCACGACACCGGTCTGGGTGGCGAGCTCGGCGAGCTCCTCGCGTCCGCCGCCCGCCACGAGCGCCACCGCGCCCGCGGGCACGCCGGCCGCGGTGGCGGCGTCGGAGGCGACCGTCGCGAGGATCGCGTTGGAGTGCGCGGCGCTCGAGGAGCCGCGCAGGACGATGGCGTTCCCGCTCTTCAGGCAGAGCGCGGTGGCGTCGATCGTGACGTTCGGCCGGGCCTCGTAGACCACCGCGATGACGCCGAGCGGAACCCGGACCTTCCTCACGTCGAGCCCGTTCGCCAGCCGGCGGCCCTCGACGACCTCACCGACCGGATCGGTCAGGGCGGCGATGTCGCGGACCTGCGAGGCGATGACGGCGATCCGTTCCGGCGTGAGCTCGAGGCGGTCGAGGAGCGCGGCGCCCAGGCCGTTCTCCCGCCCGGCCTCCATGTCGCGCGCGTTGGCCTCGAGGATCTCGGGCGTCCGGGCCTCCAGGCCGTCCGCGATCGCCAGCAGCGCCGCGTCCTTGACCGTCGTCGGGAGGGCCGCCAGGCGCCGGGCGGCGGCCTTCGCGGCGAGGCAGGTGTCGGCGACGGACACGGCGGTGGTGGCCATGCGGCAAGGGTACCGGGGGCCCGCCACGCGGCCCGGGGTGGGCCGGCTCCGCGCAGCTCCCGAAGAAGGGGCGGGACGGTCGTCGGCCCGCCGGCCCTCAGTTCAGGACGAAGTAGTCGCGGTGCACGGCTTCGTCGGTCGCCCGCGGCAGCACCTCGCGCACCTGCGCGCTCTTCATCCCGACGACCTTCCGGAGCTCGCTCGCGGAGTAGGACACGATGCCCTTGCCGAGCACGACGCCGCCCTCGGCGACCTCGACGGCGTCACCCGCCTCGAAGCCACCGCGGACCGCGGTGATCCCGACGGGCAGCAGCGAGGTCCCGGCGTCGCGGAGCGCGCGCGCGGCGCCCGCGTCCACCACGAGCGTCCCGTGGGTCGGCTTGGCGTACTTGAGCCAGAGCTTGAACGACGAGTACCGCGTCTCGCGGGCCTCGAAGTGCGTGCCGGAGGCGCGGTCGCCGTCCAGGAGCCGGGCGAGGTCGCCGGGCACGAGCCCGCTGCCGATCGCGGCGGGAATGCCCGCGGCCGTGGCCATCTCGGCGGCGACGACCTTCGAGCGCATGCCGCCCGAGCCGAGCGCCGAGGTCTCGTTGCCGATCGCGAGCTGCTCGAGGGCGGAGAAGTCGACGACCTCGGGCACGCGGCGGGCGGTCGGGTCCCGGCGCGGGTCGCCGGTGAAGAGCCCGTCGGTGACCGTCAGGAGCACGAGCCGGTCCGCACCGAGCAGGACGGCGACCTGGGCGGCGAGGAAGTCGTTGTCCCCGAAGGAGATCTCGTCCGTGGTCGTCGTGTCGTTCTCGTTGATGACCGGGACGATCCGCCAGTCGAGCAGCCGGTTCATCGTCTGCCGCACGTTGAGGTAGTGGGTGCGGGCCTGGATGTCGAAGAACGTGAGGAGCACCTGGGCGGTGCGGACCTCCCGGGCCTGGAGGAGCTCGAACCACGAGTGGTAGAGCCCGCCCTGGCCGACGGCGCTCGCGGCCTGCAGGTCCGCGGTGGCATGGGGCCGGCCCGGCAGGCCGAGCGTCCGCATGCCGCGGGCGATCGCGCCGCTCGAGACGACGATGAGCTGGTCGCCCGCGCGGTGGCGCGCCGCGAGCTCGTCGCAGACGGCCTCGAGGGCGTCCAGGCGCAGCGACCCGTCGTCGCGGGCGACGACGCTCGAGCCCAGCTTGACGACGAGACGGGCCATGGCCCGCCCACCCTACGAGGGTGGCGCGGGGATCGGGCTGCCCTGCAGCGCGCGGGCGAGGTGCAGGAGGTTGCTCGCGCAGGCGAGGCCCGTCGTCCTGGACCACTCCTGCTCGTCGGACGTCGCGTATCCCTCGTCCGACGGGCCCGGCCCCTTGTTCCAGTACGTCCAGTTCTGCCCGGGCTGGGAGTAGCCGATGTCGTTCAGGCACTGCCCGACGTTGGCGATGATGTGGTGCGCGCCGTCCTCGTTGCCGGTCACGACGATGCCCGCGACCTTGTTGTAGGCGACCGGGCGGCCGTCGTCGTCGGTCTCGGAGAGGAGTGCGTCCATGCGCTCGAGCGCACGCTGGCAGAGCGAGGAGGGCTGGCCGAGCCACGTCGGAGTGGCCATGATGAGGATGTCCGCGGCGAGGACCTGCTCGCGGATGGCGGGCCACTCGTCGCCGTCGGAGACCGCCTCGGACACGACGCCGGGGTCGATCCGGTGGTCGGCCAGGCGGATGAACGAGACCTCGACCTGCTCGGCGGCGAGGGCGTCGGCGACGACCCGGGCGAGTGCCTCGGTGTTCGACGTGCCGGGCGAGGGCTTCAGGGTGGCGTTGAGGACGAGAGCGCGCATCCGGTGGGCATGTCCGGGCGGCGCACTCCTCACGCCCGAGTCGGCTCAGTTGAGCTCGAACACGATCCCGGCGATCTCGACGTCGTCGCCCGACTCGAAGCCCTCGGCCTCGAGCGCACGCACGATCCCCATCTTGTTCAGGCGGTGCTCGACGTGGGCGAGCGCCTCCTCGTTCTCGAGGTCGTGCCGGGCCAGGAGCCGTTCGACCTGCTCGCCGCTCACGCGGAAGAGCCCCTCCTCGAGCTGCTCGACCCGCCAGCCCTTGCCCGTGGCGGGCTTGAAGACGCGGTGCTCCGCGAGCTCCCCCTCCCCCGCGAGCTCCTCCAGGACCTCGACGGACTGCAGCGGGACCCGCCGCAGCAGCTCGGTCCTGAGCTCCTCGAGGCCGACCTTCGTGGCGCTCGAGGTCACGATCACCGGCACGCGGTCGAGCGGGTTCGGCGTGTCCCAGGCCTCGACGGGTGGCGCGAGCGCGTCGAAGTGCTCCTGCCAGTACTCGCGGGCGTCCTCCACGACGTCGGCCGGGACGAGGTCGGCCTTCGAGAGGACGAGGACCCGCGGGAGCCGGGCGAGGCGCTTGTCGTGCTTCTCGAGCTCCCGCTCGATCGTCTCGTAGTTCTCGATGGGGTCCGAGCCGTCCATGGGCGCGAGCTCGAGGACGTGGACGAGCAGCCGGGTGCGCTCGACGTGCGCGAGGAACTCGTGCCCGAGGCCCGCGCCGTCGCTCGCGCCCTCGATGAGCCCCGGGATGTCCGCGAGGATGAGCTGGCGGTCGCCGCCGTCGAGCGTCCCGAGCACGGGCTCGAGGGTGGTGAAGGGGTAGTTCGCGATCTTGGGCGCCGCACGGGTGACGACGGAGATGAGCGAGGACTTGCCCGCGTTCGGCACGCCGACGAGGCCGACGTCCGCGAGGAGCTTCAGGCGCAGGTCGATCCAGCCCTCGTCGCCCTCGAGGCCCTTCTCCGCGAAGCGCGGCGACTGCCGTGTGGAGCTCTTGAACTTCCGGTTGCCGCGGCCGCCGGAGCCGCCGCCGGCGATCTGCACGCGCTGGCCGGGCCGGACGAGGTCGTAGACCGTCCCGTCCCACTTGTGCACCTCGGTGCCCGGCGGGACGCGGACCTCCATCGTCTCGCCGTCGGCCCCGTGGCGCTGGTTGCCCTCGCCGTGGCGCCCCCGGCCCGCCTTGTAGTGGGCCGAGCGCTTGAAGGACTGGAGGTCGCGCAGGGAGTCGTCGCACACGAGGACGACGTCGGCGCCCCGGCCGCCGTCGCCTCCGTCGGGCCCGCCCATGGGCACGTGCGCCTCCCGCCGGAAGCTCATGCAGCCGTTGCCGCCGCCCCCGGCCTGGACGAAGATGCGTGCCTTGTCGTACAGCATCCGGACCTACGCCTCGCGGCCGATGGCGGTGGAGGGCTTGACCTTGAACCGAAGCATTCGTCGCCTAGTGTGACGCCATGGCTTCCGACGACGTCCTGATCATCACCGGCGCGAGCACCGGCATCGGCGCGGCCACCGCCCGGGCTGCCTCCCGGGCGGGCTACCGCCTCGTGCTCGCGGCCCGCTCCGCAGACAAGCTCGAGGCGCTCGCGCAGGAGCTCGGCGGCGACGAACGGGCTCGCGCCGTCGCCACGGACGTCACCGACTGGGAGGCGAATGAGGCGCTCGTGGCCGCTGCGATCGAGGCGTTCGGTCGCGTCGATGCGGTCTTCGCCAACGCCGGGTTCGGCGCGTCGCGCGGCTGGCTCGAGGAGACCCCGGATCACTGGCGCGACATGGTCCTCACGAACGTCCTCGGGGCCGCCTACACCGTGCGGGCCGCGATCCCGGCGCTGAAGGAGACGAAGGGCCACGTGTTCCTCACGGGCTCGGTGGCAGGCCGGCGCGCACTCCCGGGCTCGCTCTACTCCGCGACGAAGCACGCGGTCCACGCGATGGGGGAGGCGATCCGCGCGGACCTGAACGACACGGGCATCCGGACGACGATCATCGCCCCCGGGATGGTCGAGACCCCGTTCTTCGACAGCAAGCCGAGCATCGAGGCCCTCCAGCCCGAGGACGTCGCCGCCGCCGTGATGTACGCGATCGCGCAGCCGCGCCGGGTCGACGTCAACGAGGTCCTGCTGCGGCCCACGGCGCAGCCGGGGTAGTGGCGCTCCCGGCTCGCACCCTGGCCTCGGAGGCGGAGCGCGAGCGCTGCGCGGCGGCGCTGCGGGATGCCCACGCGGCCGGGCGGCTCGACCACGAGGAGCTCGAGGAGCGCCTGGAGGCGGTCATGCGCGCGCGGACGACGCTCGAGCTCCGCGC
>JAOPZO010000178.1 GCA_025964065.1 Solirubrobacterales bacterium
CGGCGAGCGCGGGGCCGGCGGTGAGCGCGGTGGCCGCCGCGGCGAGGGACAGGGCTCGGACGAGGCGGCGCATGCGCGCGCACCCTAACCGACGAGCGAACGCCACCGTTCGGCGAACGGCGCAGGGTGCGGCGCGCTCACCGGGCCGTCAACCGCGCCGCATGTCATCTCGGTCCGAGCCCATCGCGCCGGGGGTTCCGCGGGATCGGAGCCCGACCGGTGCGAGGTGCGCCCGCGCCGCGGGCCACCCGGTCGGACCGCGGCGTCCGCGGCCGCCCGTGCGGGTAGGAGGAGCCGCATGCCCGCCACCTCGCTCACGACCGTCCCCCTCGGTTCCACCGGCCTCGACATCACCCGCGTCGGGCTCGGCGCCTGGGCGATCGGCGGCCCGTGGGCGTTCGGCTGGGGGCCGCAGGACGACGACGAGAGCGTCCGCACGATCCACCACGCGGTCACGCAGGGCATCACCTGGGTGGACACGGCGCCGGCCTACGGGCTCGGGCACGGGGAGGAGGTCGTCGGGCGCGCGGTCCGCGAGCTCCCCGAGGCCGACCGCCCGCTCGTCTTCACGAAGTGCGGCATGACGTGGGAGGAGGGCGGCGACCCGATGGACGGCGTGAAGCGCGACGCCTCCCAGATCACCAGGGAGGTCGAGGACTCCCTGCGGCGCCTCGGCACGGACGTCATCGACCTCTACCAGCTGCACCAGCCGCCCGTCGACGGCACGACGCTCGAGGAGGCGTGGACGACGATGGTCGGCCTGCGCGACGCGGGCAAGGTGCGCTTCATCGGCATCTCGAACCACCAGGCCGAGCACCTCGAGCGCATCGAGCCGATCGGCCACGTCGACACGCTCCAGCCGCCGCTGTCGCTCGTGAACCGCAGCATCCTCGACGCGACGATGCACTGGTGCGCCGAGCACGGGACGGGCGCGATCGTCTACTCACCCATGCAGGCCGGGATCCTCACGGGCCGCTGGGACGAGGCGCGCCGCGACGCGCTCGCCCCGGACGACTGGCGCCGCAGGAGCAGCGAGTACGCCTCGCCCGCGTTCGAGCGGAACCTCGAGCTCGTCGCGCGGCTGCAGCCCCTCGCGGAGGAGGTCGGCTGCTCGATGGCGGAGCTCGCCATCGCCTGGACGTTGCATCAAGAGGGCGTGAGCGGCGCGATCGTCGGCGCCCGCTCCCCGGACCAGGTCGACGGCTGGGTGCGCGCGGGCGAGGTCTCGCTGGCGCCCGAGCTCCTCGAGCGCATCGCGGCGGCGATCGGCGAGTCCGGTGCGGGCACGGGCCCCGTGGTCGCGCAGCCGTAGACCGGCGGTTGCGAGCGGTCCTCCACCACACCGAAAGGGGCCTGACCCCTTTCAGGCGGTGGCGTTGCGGAAGTGCGACGCGCCGTCGCGGAACTGCCACGGAAGGCGCGCGGAAGACGCGCGGTGGGCCAGGGCCGGTCGGCGACCCGCAGGCGCAGCCTGGACGGGCGGCCACCGAAAGGGGCCTGACCCCTTTGGGGCCGTGACCCCCCGACCGGGGGGCGCACCGGACGCGGGAGCGGTGAGGTGGTGCAGGATGGGCGGGTGCGTCCCGACTCCGCCATCGCCCCCGCGCTCGAGCTCTTCGTGGACGTGCTGCTTCCCGCGGACCAGGACGACGTCTCGGACGACGACTTCAACCGGCTGGCCGGCGCGCTCTGCCGGGTGACCGGCATGGACCGGGCGTTGCTGGTCCTCTACGACGACGCTCGCCGGCGGGTCCGGGCGGTCGGCTCGCACGGCGTCCCGCTCGAGCGGCTGCAGGGCCGCCACGTCGGCCTGGAGCTCGCGCCCGTGGCGCGGCAGGCGCTCGCCGAGGACCGCGTGGTGCAGGTTTCGGGCGGCGAGGGGCAGTGGGTCTCCGACGAGTTCCTCGACCTCGTCGAGGGCCGCTCGCTCGTCTGCGTCCCCATCGCCGCGTCGGGCCGCTGGATCGGCGTGATGCTCGTCGACCCGGGCTCGGACGAGCCGCTCGAGGCCGACCAGCGCGACCTCCTCTGGACCCTGGGCAAGACGCTCGCGCTCGCCATCACCGCCCGCGCCGCGACCCACTCCCGCGAGCGCGCCCGCCAGCTCGAGGAGCGCATCACGCTCGCGCGCGATCTCCACGACTCCGTCGTCCAGCGCCTCTTCGGCCTCTCGCTCGCGCTGGGCTCCGCGGCCCCGCTCGAGGGCGAGGCCCGCGCGCGCTGCGTCACCGAGCTGAACCTCGCGCTCGGCGAGCTGCGCACCGCGCTGCAGCGCCCGCTCGGCCGCCCGTCCCGCCCCACCGGCACGACGCTCGCCCACGAGCTCGAGCGCCTGCAGGGCGCCCACCCGGACCTGCGGCTCACCGTCGAGGGCGAGGTCGCGGAGGTGCCCGAGCAGGCGGAGGCGCTCGCCCAGTCCGTGCTCGCCGAGGCGATCCGCAACGCCCGCAAGCACGCCGACGGCGAGCGCGTCGTCGTGCGCGTCCAGCGCCGCGACGGCACCCTCGTGCTGGAGGTGGAGAACGACGCGCCCGAGTCGACCCCGAAGCCGTCGGCCGGCATGGGGCTCCGCCTCGCTGCGCTCGAGGCGCTCAACCTCGGCGGGATCGTCGAGTTCGGCCGCCAGGCCTCCGGCACCTGGCTCGTCCGGCTCGTCGTGAACCTGGAGGGCGGTCGATGAGCGAGAAGTTCCGGGTCCTCGTCGTCGACGATCACGACGTCGTGCACTGGGGCTTCCGGCTCATGCTCGGCGAGCTCCCGTGGGTCGAGCGCTGCCTCTCGGCGCGCACCTCGCAGGAGGCGTTCGCGCTCGCGCGGCGCCACGAGCCGCACATCGCGCTCGTCGACCTCTTCGTCGGCGACGAATCGGGCCCCGACATCTGCGAGCGCCTGCACGTGGAGCGCCCCGGCCTGCGCGTGCTGCTCATCTCGGGCGCGGGCCGCATCAGCGCGCCGACCGCGCGGGCCTGCGGCGCCCACGGCTTCGTCCCGAAGGACTGGCCCGCGGCCGACATCGCCCGCGCCGTCCGGATGGTCGGCCTCGGCATGACCGTCTTCGACGAGGGCGACGTCACCGCCCCCGCCGGCCCGGGCCTCTCCGAGCGCGAGCAGGACGTGCTCACCGGCATTGCGACGGGCGCGACGAACCGCGAGATCGCCGCGCAGCTCCACCTCTCCCCGCACACGGTGAAGGAGCACACGAGCGCCGTGTACCGGAAGCTCGAGGTCCGCAACCGGGCCGAGGCCGTGCAGCGCGCGCAGCGCCTGGGCCTCCTGAGCTGATCGCCATCAGCGCATCGAAGGGGCCGGACCCCTTGATGCGCTGGGAACCCCCGCGAGCCGGAGGATCCCCCCCGACCCGTGCGTGATCCACCCCCCGATCGGCGGGGTGGCCTATGGGCCGGGCGACGTGGGCGTGAAGGTGGGCTCGTGCTCTCCAACAGCGCCACTGCGGTCGTCTTCCCCGGCCAGGGCTCCCAGGTCGCCGGCATGCGCGACCTCGTCGCCGCCACGCGGCCCGACCTCCTCGAGGCGGTCCTCGACCTCGTCGGGGACGACCCGTTCGAGCGCCTCGAGGACTCCACCCGCTACGCCCAGCCCGCGATCTTCTGCGCCTCGCTCGCGGGCTGGACCCGCCTGCAGGGCCACGTCGACCCCGTCGCGCTCGCGGGGCACTCCCTCGGCGAGCTCACGGCCCTGGCCGCGGGCGGCGCCCTGGACGAGCTCGCCGCGCTGGAGCTCGTCGTCCTGCGCGGCCGCCTCATGGCCGTGAGTGGGGAGCAGAGCGGCGGCGGCACGATGCTCGCGCTCCTCGGCGGCACCCCCGCGCAGGCCGCGCAGCTCGCCGCCCGTCACCGCGTCAGCCTCGCGAACGACAACGCTCCCGGGCAGGTGGTGCTCTCGGGCACCCCCGACGCGCTCGCCGAGGTCCAGGAGGCCGCGCGCGCCGACGGCCTCCGGGCGATGATGCTCGACGTCGCGGGCGCGTTCCACTCCCCGCAGATGGAGGCCGCGCGCGCCCCGTTCGCCGCTGCCCTCGCGCAGGTGGAGTTCCGCCCGACCCCCGTCACCGTCTTCTCCTGTGCGAGCGCCAAGCCGTTCGCGGATCCCGCGACGGAGCTCGCCGACGCGCTCGTGCGCCCCGTTCAGTGGCGGCGCACGATGGAGGCGCTCGTCGAGGCCGGCGCCCAGGCCGTCGTCGACGCGGGCCCCGGGCAGGTCCTCGCGAAGCTCGCCCGCCGCTGCACCCCGTCGATCGGGGCCGCCTCGGCCGCCACGCTCCTGGAGTCCGCCGATGTCGCTTGAGTTCGCGCCCGACGCGGTGTCGCGCCGCTTCGCCCGCACGCGCACGGCCGGGATCGTCGGCTGGGGCGCCGCGCTGCCCGACACGATCGTCTCGAACGACGCCGTCGGCGCGGGCGCGGGCGTGACGCCGCAGTGGATCGTGAAGCGCACGGGCATCTCCGAGCGGCGCCATCTCGCGGACGGCGAGCGGCTGGACGCGCTGTGCGCCCAGGCCGGGCGCGAGGCGCTCACCCAGGCGGGCCTCGAGGCCGCCGAGCTCGACGCCGTCCTCGTCGCGACCTCCACGGCCGACGACGTCTTCCCGCAGTGCGCGCCGCTGGTCGCCGGCCTCCTCGGCGCGCCGCGTGCCATGGCGTGGGACGTCGCGCTCGCGTGCACGGGCTTCGTCGCCGGCCTCGCGCAGGGCGCCGCGCTCATCGAGAGCGGGCGCGCACAGCACGTCCTGCTCATCGGCGGCGACGCGCTCTCCCGCAACATCGACCCGACGGACCGCGGGCCCGCCGCGCTGTTCGGCGACGGCGCGGGCGCGGCGGTCCTCTCCCGCGGCGGCGGCGCCCGCGTCGGCGCGACCGTCCTCGGCAGCGATGGCGCCAGCGGTCACCACCTCACCGCCGCCCGCGCGGACGGCATCGTCCGCATGGACGGCATCGACGTCTTCAACCACGCGCTCGCCCGCATGGCCGAGTGCAGCCGCGAGGTCCTGGCCCGCGAGGGTCTCGACGTCGCCGATCTCGCGCTCGTCGTTCCGCACCAGGCGAACGGCCGCATCACCTCCGCGCTCGCGGAGCGCCTCGGCCTCCGCCCCGAGCAGGTCGTCGACGACATCCACGACCGCGGCAACACCTCCGCCGGGACCATCCCGCTGGCGCTGCACCGCGCCCGGGCCGAGGGCCGCCTGCCCGCGCGGGGCCCCGTCCTGCTCACCGCCTTCGGCGCCGGGTTCGCCTGGGGCGCCACCGTCCTGCATTTCACCTAGGAGCCATCCCATGACGACCGAGACCGCTCCCAAGCCCACGAAGAGCGCCCTGCGCCCCACCGACGCGACCGTCCTCGTGACGGGCGCCGGCGCGGGCATCGGGGCCGCCGCCGCGCTCGCCCTCGCCGCGGACGGCTGGCACGTCGCCGTCGGCTTCGGCGGCAACGCCGCGGGTGCGCAGGAGA
>JAOPZO010000182.1 GCA_025964065.1 Solirubrobacterales bacterium
GCGCGCTCCATGAGCTCGATGCCGGGCGTCCCGGCGGCGATGGCCGCGGCGTCCGCGGCGCGCATGGCATCGGCGTCGGGGAGCGCCGTCAGGCCGGTCACGACGCCGACCGGTCGAGGACGGCGACGGCGCCGGCCATCGCGCGGGTGTGGGTGAGCGAGACCTCGACGCGCACCCCGAGCTCCGCCGCGCGGGCGGCGACCGCGCCGTGCAGGACCACGCCGACGTCCGTGCTGCCACCCCCGGAGACCTCGATGAGCTGCGGCGAGAAGACGTCGAGTCCGAGGGCCTTCGTGACGGCCTCCTTCGCGCAGAACCGTGCTGCGAGGTGCTGCGCGGGGCGGGCGCGGGACGCCGCGTAGGTCCGCTCCCCCTCCGTGAAGAGCTTGTGCGCGAGACCGGGCCGCCGCGCGAGGGCGGCCTCCATGCGCTCGATCTCCAGCAGGTCCAGTCCGACGGGCACGGGGCGCCTCCTGCCTGGGTTTGTCGCGGCGCGACCTTGCGCCACGTCCGGAAGCCGAGGCTACCAGCGCCCCGGGGCTAGGCGGTGAGGCGCTCCACGATGGCCACGAGCCGCCCGCAGACCGCGTCGGTCTCCTCGACGGTCGGGGCCTCGACCATCACGCGGACGAGCTGCTCGGTCCCGCTGGGGCGCACGAGCACCCGGCCTCGGCCGGCCAGCTCGCCGTTCGCGGTGGCCGTCGCCTCGAGGAGCTCCTCCGAGGCCATGACGCCGTCGCGGTCGCCCACGCGGACGTTCACGAGCTTCTGCGGGATCTTCTCCATGGCATGACGGTCCGCCAGGTCGCCGCCCGCGAGCGCCTCGAGCGTGAGCAGCGCGGCGGCGATGCCGTCACCGGACGGGACGAAGCCCATGTCGATGATGTGGCCCGACTGCTCGCCCCCGAGGCTCCAGCCCCGGGCGCGCAGCTCCTCGAGGACGTAACGGTCGCCGACCTTCGTCGTCGCGCACTCCACGCCCGCCGCCCGCATGGCGCCGAAGAAGCCGTAGTTCGTCATGACGGTGACCGCGACGCCGCCCCCGTTCAGCTTCCCGTTCGCACGCAGGTGCAGCGCGGCCAGGGCGATGAGCTCGTCGCCGTCCACGACGACGCCGTGGCGATCCACGGCGAGCAGGCGGTCGCCGTCCCCGTCGAACGCGAAGCCGAGGTCGTGGCCGCCGGCCGCGACCACCTCCCCGAGCGCGGCGACGTGCGTGGAGCCGCAGCCGTCGTTGATGTTGCGGCCGTCGGGAGCGTCCGCGACGACCGTGGGCTCCGCGCCGAGGCGCCGGAAGATCTCCGGGGCGGCGCGGTGTGTCGCGCCGTTGGCGCAGTCCAGGACGACGTCGAGCCCCGTGAGGTCGAGCGCCTCGAAGCGCGTGTGCAGTGCCCGCAGGTAGTCCTCGTGGGTGCCGTGCAGCGCGCGGATGCTGCCGATCCCGCCCGGGGTCACCCCGTCGTCGGCCTCGAGCCGCTGCTCGATCGCGAGCTCCGTGGCGTCGGAGAGCTTGAAGCCGTCCGCGCCGAAGAACTTGATGCCGTTGTCGCGGTACGGGTTGTGCGACGCGGAGATGACCGCGGCGACGTCGAGCCCGTAGCGGCCGAGGAGCAGCGGTGCCGCCGGGGTGGGCAGGACGCCGCCGAGGAGCACCTCGCCCCCGACGCTCGCGATCCCTGCGGCGAGCGCCGACTCGAGCATCTCGCCCGACTCGCGCGTGTCCCGGATGACCAGGACCCGCGGGGCGGAGGCCGGCGCGCCCTCGCGCGCCGCCGCCTCCTGCGTGACGGCGCGGCCCAGGCGGAGCGCCAGCTCCGCCGTGAGGACCTCGCCCGCCACGCCACGGACCCCGTCCGTGCCGAACAGCTTCCGCATTGGCGCCTAGCGCTTGGAGAACTGCGGCTTCTTGCGGGCCTTCTTGAGGCCGGCCTTCTTGCGCTCCTTGACGCGCGCGTCACGCGTCAGGAAGCCGCGCTTCTTGAGCTCGCCGCGGAGGTTCGGGTCCGCCTCGAGCAGCGCGCGGGAGATCCCGTGACGCAGCGCGCCGGCCTGCGAGGAGACCCCGCCGCCGTGGATGCGGACGTCGACGTCCATGCGGTCGTCGTAGCCGACGGCCTCGAGCGGCTGGCGGATGTTCCGCTGCAGCGTCGGGCGCGGGAAGAACACGTCGAGCGTCTTGCCGTTGACGAGGTAGACGCCGGTGCCGGGCTTCAGGATGACGCGGGCGACGGCCGTCTTGCGCTTGCCGGTCGCGCGGTAGCGCGCGCCCTCGGCGAGCACGATGGACGCGGCGATGGGCTCCGCGTGCAGGTCCTCGTCCTCGTCGGAGCCGTCGGAGTCGCCGTCCTCGTCGCCCTTGCCCTCCTCGCCGTCGAGGACGATGTCGACCTCGAGGTCCATGCCGGGGATGGCGGGCTTGACGCGGGGCGTCTCGGGCTCGTCGTCCTCGAGGTCCTCGTCCTCGGAGACGTTCGCGTCCGGCGCGACGTCGGCGGCCAGCTCGGGGGCCGGGTCGCCCGGGGCGCTCGCGGCGGCCGGGTCGGGCACGGCGACCGCCTCGGGGGCGGCCTCCTCGGTACCGACGGCGGGCTGCTCGTCCTCGGCCGGGACCGGCACCTGGGCGGCGGCGGTCTCCTCCGCGGCGGTCTGCTGCTCGGTGGGGTCGACGGCGTTCTCGTCGTCGGCCGGGGGCGTCTGGTCGGCCATTACTTGGCGATCTCCATCTGGACGGGCATCTGGGCGGCGTGCGGGTGCTCGGGACCCGCGTACACCTTGAGCTTGGTGATCTGCTTCCGGGCCAGGCGGTTGCGCGGGAGCATCCCCTTGACGGCCTTGCGGATGACTTCCTCGGGACGGCGGTCGAGCATCTCCTCGAGCGTCCGCGACTTGATCCCGCCGGGGTAGCCCGAGTGGCGGTAGTACCGCTTCTCGGTCCGCTTGGAGCCCGTGACGGTGATCTTCTCCGCGTTGATCACGACGACGAAGTCGCCCGTGTCCACATGCGGGGTGTACTCGGGCTTGCGCTTGCCCCGGAGGGCATCGGCGATCTGGGTCGCGAGACGCCCGAGGGTCTGGCCCTCGGCATCCACGACGAGCCAGTTGCGCTCGCGGTTCTCTGAGTTTGCGACGTAGGTCTTCACAGAAGCTCTGGTGTTTCGGAGAGGAGCCGCTCGTTCCGAAGCAGCGGCAGGGAGGTGCGCGCGCAGGCTGCGCGGCGGCGACGGAGTGTAGCGGCCTGGTGCCGCGGGCGACCGCCGCCCTCGCGGGCCGCCGCGGCCGCCGGCCTCACTCCCATTCGATGGTGCCCGGCGGCTTGCTCGTGATGTCGAGCACCACGCGGTTGACCTCGCGCAGCTCGCCGATCATCCGGGCCGCGATCTGCTCGAGCAGGTCGTACGGCAGGCGCGCCCAGTCGGCGGTCATCGCGTCGTCGGAGGTCACGGCGCGGATGACCACGACATAGCCGTAGGTGCGCTCGTCGCCCTGGACGCCCACGGTGCGGACGTCGGGCAGGACGCAGAACGACTGCCACAGCTCGCGATAGAGCCCCGCGCCGCGGATCTCGTCCTGCAGGATCGCGTCGGCGTCGCGCAGGAGGTCGAGGCGGTCCTTCGTCGCCTCGCCGCCGACGACGCGGATCGCGAGGCCCGGGCCCGGGAAGGGCTGGCGCCAGACGAGGCGCTCGGGCAGCCCGAGCTCCGCGCCCACGGCCCGGACCTCGTCCTTGAAGAGCGCGCGGAGCGGCTCGACCAGGGCGAACTCGATGTCGTCGGGCAGGCCACCCACGTTGTGGTGGGATTTGATCGTCGAGGTGCCCGTGCCGCCGCCGGACTCGATGACGTCGGAGTACAGGGTCCCCTGGACGAGGAACTTCGCCCCGACACCGTCCTCGGCGAGCTTCGCCGCCTCCTCCTCGAAGACGCGGATGAACTCCGTGCCGATGAGCTTGCGCTTCGTCTCGGGGTCCGAGACGCCCTTGAGCTTCGCGAGGAACCGCTCCTCGGCGTCCACGGCGACGAGCGGCACCTGGAAGGTGTCCCGGAAGGTCTTGACGACCTGGGCGCCCTCGTCCTTGCGCATCATCCCGTGGTCGACGAAGACGCACGTGAGCTGGTCCCCGATCGCCCGGTGGACGAGAAGTGCCGCGACGCTCGAGTCCACGCCGCCCGAGAGCCCGCAGATGACCTTGGCGTCGCCGACCTGCTCGCGCACGCGGGCGATCTGCTCCTCGACGATGGAGGCGGCGCTCCAGGTGAGGTCGCAGCCGCAGATGTCCCCGAGGAAGGTCTTGAGGACCTCCTGGCCGTAGGGCGTGTGGACGACCTCCGGGTGGTACTGGATGCCGTAGATGCCGCGTTCGACGTCCTCGAGGGCCGCCACGGGCGACATGGTCGAGGAGGCGAGCGCGGTGAACCCGGGCGGCGCGGTGTAGACCGTGTCGCGGTGGCTCATCCAGCACGCCTGCTCCGCCGGGAGCCCCGCGAGGAGCCGGCCCGGCTCGGTCACGGTGAGCGTGGAGCGGCCGTACTCGCCCGTCGCCGCGCTCTCGACCCGCGCGCCGAGGTCGTGCGCGATGAGCTGCATGCCGTAGCAGATGCCCAGCACCGGGATGCCGAGCTCGAGCAGCTCCTGCTCGAGCTTGGGCGCCCCGTCGGCGTACACCGACGCGGGGCCGCCGCTGAGGATCAGGCCCTTCGGCTTGCGCTTGCGGACCTCTTCCACCCCGACGTGGTGCGGGAGCAGCTCGGAGAAGACGCCGCACTCGCGCACGCGGCGCGCGATGAGCTGGGAGTACTGCCCGCCGTAGTCGAGGACGACGACCTCGTCGAGGTGCGTGCCCGACGGCCCGACCTCGATCGGGGCGGACTCGTCTGCGAGCTCCGCCGCGACCGAGGAGGCCGTGACCTGGCCGTCCGGGTGCGCCACTAGGCCAGCGCGGGCGTGGCCGTGCCGGCGTCGGAGCTGCCGCCGCCGCCGTGGTCCTCGCGGGCGGACGCGCCGCCCTTGGCGCCCATGCCGACCCCCTGGGAGGTCTGCAGCTGCTTGCCCTCGGTCATGAGCGCCGGGGCGATCATGACCTCCGCGCGGTTGAACTCCGCGAGGTCCTGGTAGCCGCAGGTGGCCATCGAGGTGCGCAGGCCGCCGAACAGGTTGAACGTGCCGTCGTTCTCGTGCGCGGGCCCGAGGAGGATCTCCTCCATCGTGCCGTTCTGCACCGTCTGCACGCGCGCGCCGCGCGGGAGCGAGGGGTGGAACGTCGCCATGCCCCAGTGGTAGCCGCGGCCCGGCGCCTCGTGGGCGCGCGCCAGCGGGGAGCCGATCATCACGGCGTCGGCGCCGCAGGCGATGGCCTTCGAGACGTCGCCGCCCGTGCGCATGCCGCCGTCGGCGATGACCTGGACGTACTCGCCCGTCTCGAGCATGTGGGTGGAGCGGGCGCCCGCGACGTCGGAGATCGCGGTGGCCTGCGGGACGCCGACGCCGAGGACGCCGCGCGTGGTGCACGCCGCGCCCGGGCCGACGCCGACGAGCACGCCGGCCGCGCCCGTGCGCATGAGGTGCAGGCCCGTGTGGTAGCTCGCGCAGCCCCCGACGATGACCGGGACGCCGGCCTCGCGGACGAACTCCTTGAGGTTCAGGGGCTCGGAGGTCAGGGAGACGTGCTCGGCCGAGACGACCGTGCCCTGGACGACGAGGATGTCGAGGCCCGCCTCGAGCGCGAGCTCCCAGTGCTTGCCCACGCGCTGCGGGGTGAGCGAGGCGGCGGCGACGACCCCCGCGGCCTTGATCTCCTGGATGCGCTGCGTGATGAGCTCCGGGATGACCGGGGCCTGGTAGATGTCCTGCATCTCACGGGTGGCCTGCTCCTTCGGGAGCTTGGCGATCCGCTCGAGCATCTCGTCCGCGTTCTCGTAGCGGGTGAAGATCCCCTCGAGGTTCAGCACCGCGAGGCCGCCGAGCTTGCCGATGATGCCCGCCGTGGATGGCGAGACGACGCCGTCCATCGCGGACGCCATGAGCGGCAGCTCGAAGCGGTACGGGCCGAGCTTCCAGGAGACGTCGACGTCGTCGGGGTCGCGCGTGCGGCGGCTCGGCACGATCGCGATGTCGTCGAATCCGTAGGCGCGCCGGGCCTTCTTGCCGCGGCCGATCTCGATTTCCATGGGGGGTCTCCTGCTGCTCGGGTGCTCGACGGGAGCGGGCAACCTAGCATCGTCGCTGGACGACCCCGGCGGTTGGCGTTAGCGTCACTCACGCAAATGTGCGCGAATCTCCGCAAAGAGGCAGGAACGCCGCGCCCCTACCGCCAGGTCGCCCGTGCGCGGAACGCCGAGGCGACACGTCAGCGGGTCCTCGAGGCCGCCGAGGCGCTCGTGGCGGTCGGCGCGCACGAGGGAGTCTCGCTCGAGACCGTCGCACGCGCGGCGGGGACGACCGTCCCGACCGTCCTGCGCCACTTCGGCAGCCGCGACGCGGTGGTGGCCGCGGCCCTCGGCGCGGCGCTCGCCC